>JAJYGO010000352.1 GCA_021785115.1 Chloroflexota bacterium
TCGCGGTCGGCCGGGACCGGCGAGATCGCGCGGCTGAACCGGCTGCACGTGTCCGTCCGGGGGCCGGTGCGCGATCCCGTCGCGCGCGACGTGACGGGCGCCGGCGAGTACCGGGCGCGGGAGCCGGAGCTGTCGCTGTGGGTGCACGCGACGCTCGTCGAGTCGACCATGACGGTCTACGACGCGTGGTACGAGCCGCTGTCGCCCGAGCGACGAGCCCGCTACTACGCGGAGACGCTGCCGATCGGGCGAGCCTTCGGAATCCCCGACGACCTGCTCCCGCAGGATCTCCCGGCGTTCGATCGCTACTGGAACGCCATGCTGGCCCCCGACGGGCCTGTCCGGGTGACGCCCACCGCGAGGTCGCTGATCCCGACGATCCTGCACCCGCCGGTCGGCCCGCTGCCGCCGCGGATCTACGACTGGCTCATGTGGCCGGCCGTCCAGCTGCTCCCGCCCCGCGTCCGCGACGACTACGCGATCCCATGGACGCCCGGGCGCGAAGCTGTCGCCGCCTTGCTCCGTTCGACGTTCGGCTTCTGGGCGCACGTCCTCCCCCGCTCGTGGCGCTGGATGCCCCAGGCGAGGGCCGCCGATCGCCGAACTCGCATGACTACAATCGCGACGTCCTGACCGATCCGATCCAGGAGGACCCATGCCGCCCAGCCCAGATCCCGCGCGCCGCGCCGTCGTCACGGGCATGGGCGCCGTCACGCCCATCGGCAACGACTACCCGACGTACTGGCGCAACCTGTTGCACGCCGTCAACGGCGGTGGACCCATCACCTCGTTCGACGCGACGGCGTTCGACGTGCGCATCGCCGCCGAGGTCAAGGACTTCGACCCGACCATCGCGATGGACCGCAAGATGGCGCGCCGGATGAGCCGCTTCATCCACTTCGCCATGGCGGCGGCGCAGGAGGCCGTCGAGGACTCGGGCCTCGACTTCTCGACGTGGTCCGCGGAGCGGCGCGACCGCGTCGGGGTCGCGATCAACACCGGCGGTGGCGGGCTCGAGCAGATGGTCGACGGCACGCACACGCTCGAGCAGAAGGGGCCGGGACAGGTGAGCCCGTTCGCGATCCCGGCGCTGTCGGGATCAATGGCGGCGTGCATGGTCTCGATGAAGTACGGGCTCACCGGTCCTGTCGTGACCCAGGTTGCGGCGTGCGCAAGCTCCGTCATCGCGTTCCACGACGCGCTGCGGATGATCCAGGACGGCGAGTGCGACGTCGTGCTGACGGGCGGCACGGAGGCGCCACTGCTCCCGGTCGCGTTCGCGGCGCTCGGCAACATGGGCGCGCTCTCGAAGCGCAACGACGATCCCGAGCACGCCTCGCGGCCGTTCGACCGCACGCGCGACGGGTTCCTGTTCGGCGAGGGCGCCGGCGTGATGATCCTCGAGTCGGCGGCGCACGCGATGAACCGCGGCGCCCGGATCCGGGCCGAGGTCATCGGCTCCGCGCTGACGGCCGACGCGTTCCATGTCAGCGCACCCGAGCCCACCGGCCGTGGAGCGGCGCGTGCGATGTCGCTCGCGATCCGGAACGCGGGGATCGCCCCCGAGGACGTCGACCTCATCGTGGCCCACGGCACGTCGACGCCGCTCAACGACGTCACGGAGACGCGCGCGATCAAGACGTCGTTCGGCGAGCACGCCCATCGCGTGGCGATCACCTCGCCGAAGTCGATGATCGGCCACCTCCTCGGCGCGGCGGGCGTCGCGAACGCGATCGTCGCGGTCTCGTCGATCTGCGAGGGCGTGATCCCGCCGACGGCCAACCTGCACGACCCGGACCCCGAGTGCGACCTCGACTACACGCCGCTGACGCCGCGCGAGACGCGTGTCGACACGGCGATCGCGAACGGGTTCGGGTTCGGCGGCCAGAACGCGGTGGCCGTGTTCCGGCGGTTCGAGGGCTGATGCGCGGCCCGCGCGCGGGCTCGGGCGCGCTCATCGGCACGCGCTGGTCCCGTCCGCACGCGGGCCGGACGTTCGCGCGAGGGATCGCGCTCGCGCTCGTCGTGACGCTCGTCGCGTCCGCCTGCGGATCGTCCGCCCCCTCGAAGTCGCCCTCCACGTCACGCACGGCGACCGGCTCGCCCGTCGCGGGCGGGTCCCCGGGGCCCTCGGGGCAGACGGGGGTGCCCGGGAGTTCGGCAGGGCCGGGGGCATCGGGGGCCGGTGGGTCGGCCGGGCCGGGTGCGTCGGCGGCAGCGGGAGGGTCGGGGCAGCCAGGGCAGGGTGCCCGCATCCCGCTCGCCGTCGTGACCGGCTTCGCCAACTACCGGATCGACTCCGTGACCACGTCGGCGCTCTCGACTGCCCTCTCGCGTGGCTCGCTGCTCGTCCCGTGCGGTGCCGAGGCAGCCGTCGCGTCCGTCCTGGGCATGCGGGCCGGATCCGGGTCCGCGGCGTCAGCAGGAAGCGGCGCCTCCCCTGCGCCCGCCGGATCGGCCACCGGACCGTCCGCCGGGTCGGCCGCCGGATCGTCGCCCGCCGAATCGACCCCCGCATCCGATGCCTCCCCCGGCTCGTGCGTCCCGGCCGACCAGATCGCATCGCGTCTGCCGTCCTCGGCGACCGCGCTCGCGCTCCTGCCGCCCGGCCTCGTCACGCCGGCCGTCCGCGTCGTGCCGGTCGGGACCGCCGATCCGTTCGGCGAGACGCCGGCGCGCAGCGAGCCGTACCCGCTGACGATCCCGGCGCCCACCGCATGGCCCGCCGCCTGGACGGTGTACGACCCGTCGAACGTTCGGGTGGTGCTCACGACCGGCGTCAACTGCCCCGATCGCGGCGTGAGCTACCAGACCAACGTGCTCGGCAAGGGCTGGGACTGGCTGCTCCAGGCCGGGACCGCGAAGTACACGGGCCGCCACTGGGACCCGGCGTTCGGATGGTGGGTCGTGGACGCGGTCCGGACCGGCCACGCCGGGGCGGTGTGGGACCTGATCCGGAATGCAGACGTGGCGGTGAGCGACTTCGAGTGCTCGATGACGCCGGGTTTCACGCAGCACGACAGCGGCACGCTGTTCACGATCGATCCCAGGGTGGCGCCGCTCATGGCCAAGGCCGGCTTCGACGTCGCGACGATCGCCGCGGACCACAACACGAACCCGGGTCTCGCGGCCGTGCCCTACACGGTCCGGGCGTTCGCCGCGAACGGGATCCGAGCGGTCGGCGGCGGCGCGAACCTCGCCCAGGCGTTGCGCCCGGCCGTGCTCGACGTCCGCGGCGTCCGGTTCGGGTTCGTGGGCTTCGACGCGATCGGCGGGTCGGCCAGCGCGACCGCGACGAGCGCGGGAGTTGCGCCGCTCACGCCGGCCAACGCGCGGACGGCGATCTCCGCCGCACGCGCCCAGGGTGCGCAGGTCGTGTTCGCGCTGCCGCAGTGGAGCTCGGTCGAATATCGCGCGGCGTTCACCGCCTTCCAGGACCAGCTCGCCGCGCAGCTCGAGGCCGCGGGCGCCGACGAGATCATCGGCGCGGACTTCCACTGGGCCGGGGCGGTCTCGATCGCGCCGGGCGGCGACGCCGGGTACCGGCTCGTCACCGCGAGCCAGGGCAACTTCTGGTTCGGCCAGAGCTGGAGCCGGCAGACCCAGGAGGGCGTGATGACGATGCTGACGTTCGTCGGCACGCGCCTCGCGCAGGTCCGACTGATCCCCACGGTCGTGCTCGACGACGCGCAGCCGAACCTCACCGATCCCGCCACCGACGGCCAGTTCGTGCTGCACCAGGTGCTGTCCGTCTCGCGCCTCCTCGAGCCGTGACGGGCTCTGGGCGACACTTGCGGCACAATGGCGCCGTGACGATGGACACGGTGGAGCGAGAACGGCTCGCGGAGCGGCTGCTGCAGGGGCACCGGCGCGGGCCCGAACGGCTGCCGGCGAAGGCGGCTGCCGCCGCGCTGGCCGATGGCGCGCTGCGCCTCCTGTTCCCGGAGGCCGCCGGTCACGACGCTCGCGCCGACGAGGCCGACGCCGAGATCGAGCGGCTCCACGCCGGGCTCGTCGAGCTGCTCGAGCCGCTGCGCGGGCTGAGACCGCGGATGCCACTCTCGCCGGAGGAGACCGCGTCGCGCTTCCTGGACACGCTGCCGCGCATCCAGGCCGCCCTGCAGCGCGATGCCGAGGCGATCTGCGACGGAGACCCGGCCGCGGAGAGCGTCGAGGAGGTCATCCTCGCCTACCCCGGGTTCCTGGCGATCCTGCACTACCGGCTCGCGCACGAGCTTCGCGAACTCGGCGTCCCACTGCTGCCGCGACTCATCACGGAATGCGCGCACGATCGGACGGGGATCGACATTCACCCGGGCGCGACGATCGGGAACCCGCTCGTCATCGACCACGGGACCGGCATCGTGATCGGCGAGACGACGACGATCGGTGACAACGTCAAGCTCTACCAGGGCGTCACGCTCGGCGCCCTGAGCGTCGACAAGTCGCTGGCGTCGCAGAAGCGCCACCCGACGATCGAGGACGACGTCGTGATCTACGCGAACGCGACGATCCTCGGCGGAAGGACGGTGGTCGGCCGCGGCAGCGTCATCGGCGGCAACGTCTGGCTGACCGAGAGCGTCCCCGCGGATTCCGTCGTGTACCACCGCAGCGAGGTCCACGTCCGCAGCGGCCCGCTCGAGCCGAACCCGGTCGACTTCACGATCTGACGGGGATCCGCGCGCGATCGGCGCCCGCGGACTCCACAACCAGTGCGCTCACGGAGGGGGACATGAAAGCCGACAACATTCTCGAGGTCATCGGCAACACGCCCGAGGTGCGGCTGCGCCGGCTGTTCGGCGACCGCGTGCAGGTCTGGATGAAGCTCGAGCGGCAGAACCCGGGCGGCTCGATCAAGGACCGGATCGCGCTGTCGATGATCGAGGACGCCGAGGCGCGTGGCGTCCTCCACCCCGGGTCGGTCGTCATCGAGCCCACGTCGGGCAACACCGGTGTCGGCCTCGCGCTCGTGTGCGCCGTCAAGGGCTACCGGCTGATCCTCGTGATGCCGGAGTCGATGTCGGTCGAACGCCGGCGGCTCATGGCGGCGTACGGCGCGACGTTCGAGCTGACGCCGCGGGAGCTCGGGATGCGCGGTTCGGTCGAGCGAGCCGAGGAGCTCGTGCGCGAGACCGAGAACGCCTGGATGCCGATGCAGTTCGCGAACCCGGCGAACGTCGAGGTGCACCGGCGGACGACCGCCCAGGAGATCCTGCGCGACTTCCCGGACGGGCTCGACGAGATCGTCGCTGGCGTCGGGACCGGCGGCCACCTGTCGGCATGCGGCGAGGTGCTGAAGCCGCTCTGGCCGCACCTCCGCACCGTGGCCGTCGAGCCGGAGGCGTCGCCGGTCATCAGCGAGGGACGCGCAGGACCGCACCCGATCCAGGGTCTCGGCGCGAACTTCGTGCCGGAGAACTACCACCCCGGCGCGGTCGACGAGGTCGTGACGGTCGCGGCGTCCGACGCGTTCGAGTTCGCCCGGCGCTGCGCGCGCGAGGAGGGGGTCCTCTGCGGCATCAGCACGGGTGCGGTGCTGGCCGCGGTCGCGAAGCGGATCGAGGGACTGCCGGACAACGCGCGCGTGCTGACGTTCGCCTACGACACGGGCGAGCGGTACCTGTCGGTCGAGGGGCTGTTCGCCTGACGGTCGGCGGACGGCGGTCACGCCGTTGCACGGTCGCGCCGTCGCACGGTCACGCCGTCGCACGGTCGCGCCGTCGCACGGTCGCGCCGCCGCACGGTCAGGCCGCCGGGCGGGGGGCGACGCCACGCCCTCCGCCGGGTCGGTCTCGCCTCAGTCGGCCGCCGAAACCGGCGCGGCTTCCTCCACGGTCCGCCCGTCGGACTCGTACGCCTCGAGGATCGCGAGCAGGTCGGCCGGCAGCGGCATCACGCGGCCCGCCGCGTAGTCGTACATGACCTGGATCGTCTCGCCGTACGCCGCGAGCCGCACCTGCCCGGACGGCTCCTCGACCGACAGCCGGTAGTCCATCGAGAACGACGACCGCGAGGTCCAGCCCACCCGGCACTCGCAGACGAGGTGTTCGCCGAAGAGCACCGGGCTCGCGTACGTGACGCGCGCCTCGGCGAGGATGAAGCTGCGGTCGTGGGTCTGCGCGCCGATGCCGAACGTGGAGCCCGTGACCTCGCGGTAGTAGCCGGCGCGGGCCAGCTCCATGTAGGTCAGGTAGACGGCGTTGTTCACGTGGCCCATCGCGTCCGTGTCGGCGAAGCGGACGTCGATCGGCCGGCGGTACCGGAAGCTGCCTGTCGGAGGGCGGAAGCGGCGGGTCGAGGCGTCGTGACGGCTGAGGCTCACCCGCGCATTCTGCCCGATCGACGAGCCGGCACCGTCCCGCCCGCCGCGCAGGCCCGGGTCACTCACCCCGTCACCCGCGCGGCTCGACCACGAGGGTCCCCCGTGCGGCCGGCGCCGCGCTCCCCGTGCCCGACCCGATCTCGACCGGATAGCGGCCCGGAGCCGGCGCCATGAAGCGCACGGACGTCGTCTGGCCGGGCCGTGCCGGCACGTCGACGTTCGGGATGCCCTGGACGACGAGCTCTCGGTACGCCGGCGCGTCGTTGGTGAATCGCAGGTACACGAACGAACCGGTGCGGACGTGGAGCTCGGCGGGAACGCCCGCGCCGCTCGACGCGGTGACGGCGACCTGCTGCGCGGACGCGTCGAGCCACTGGTTGCCCGCGAGAACCGCCGCTGCCACGGCGAGGCCGGCGACCGCGATCGCGACGAGGTAGCCGGCGTCGCGGATCCGCGTCGCGAGCGGCTGGCGGCCGAGCCGAGCGTGCCCTGGGCGCGCGTCGAAGCCGCGCAGCCGGAGCGAGTTCGTGACGACGCTCACCGAGCTCAGCGCCATCGCGCCCGCGGCGAGTGCGGGGCTGAGCGTCGTGCCCGTGAACGGGTAGAGCAGCCCCATCGCGATCGGGATCAGCACGACGTTGTAGCCGAACGCCCACGCGAGGTTCTGGCGGATCACGGAGATCGTTCGTCGCGAGAGCGCGATCGCCGAGGCGATCCCGCGCGGGTCGCCGCCGACCAGCGTCACGTCGGACGCCTCGATCGCGACGTCCGCACCCGTCCCGATCGCGATCCCGAGATCGGCCTGCGCGAGGGCCGGCGCGTCGTTGATGCCGTCGCCGACCATCGCCACGCGCCGACCGCCGGACTGCAGCTCGGCGACCTTCTCGGCCTTTCCGCCCGGCAGCACCTCCGCCATCACGTGGTCCGGCGCGATCCCGACCTGCCGGGCCACCGCCTCGGCCGTCGCGCGCCGGTCACCGGTGACCATCCACGCCTCGATGCCCTGCGCCATCAGCCCGCGCACCGCCTCGGCCGCTTCGGCCTTGACGGGGTCGGAGATCACGACGACGCCGGCGAGGACGAGCGATGCGGCGTCCGGCTCGGCGGCCGCGACGTACACCGGGGTCCGTCCTTCGGCCGCCTCGGTCGCCGCGACCGCCTCCAGCGACGAGACATCCACGCCGCGCAGCGCCATCAGCCGCGCGTTGCCGACCGCCACCCGCCGCCCGGCGACCACCGCCTCGACGCCGCTGCCGGCGACCGCCTCGCACTCCGTCACGTCGAGCCGTCCGACCCCCTCGGCATCAGCCGCCGCGACGATCGCCGCGGCCAGCGGGTGCTCCGAGCGGCGCTCGACGGAGCCGGCCAGGTCGAGCAGGTCGTGGACCGAGGTCAGCCGCGCGGGGACGATCGAGGTGACGGCGGGCCGGCCGAGCGTCAGGGTCCCCGTCTTGTCGAGCACGATCGCGCTCACGCGGTGAGCCTGCTCGAGCGCCTCACCGCCGCGGAACAGGACGCCGGCCTCGGCGCCCTTGCCGGTGCCGACCATGATCGCGGTCGGCGTCGCGAGCCCCATCGCGCACGGGCACGCGATGATGACCACGGCGATGAACGCCGTCAGCGCGAGGGTGAGCTTCGGCTCCGGGCCGAAGGTCATCCACAGCGCGAACGTGAGCGCCGCGGTGCCGAGCACGAGCGGCACGAAATAGGCGCTGATGAGGTCGGCGGTGCGCTGGATCGGCGCCTTCGAGCCCTGGGCGGCCTGCACCATCCGGACGATCTGTGCGAGCGCGGTGTCGCGCCCGACCCGCGTCGCCCGGAACACGAACGAGCCGGTCGTGTTGAGCGTCGCGCCGATCACCTCGTCGCCGGGACGCTTCTCGACCGGGATCGCCTCGCCGGTCAGCATCGACTCGTCGACCGCCGACGAGCCCTCGACCACGACGCCGTCGACCGGGACCTTCTCGCCCGGCCGGACGCGCACGAGGTCTCCGGCCTGTACCTGCTCGAGGGGGACGTCGACCTCGCTGTCGCCGCGGACGACCCGCGCCGACCTCGCCTGCAGCCCGATCAGTGCCTTCACGGCCCCGACCGTCTGGCCCTTCGCCCGCGCCTCGAGCCACCGCCCGAGCAGGATGAGCCCGACGATGATCGTGGACGAGTCGAAGTAGGTGTCGGGCCGGATGCCGGCGCGCATGACGACGTCCGGGTACATCGTGACGAAGACGCTGTAGCCCCACGCCGCACTCGTGCCGACCGCGACGAGCGTGTCCATGGTCGCGCTGCGGTGCCGGAGCGCGCGCCACGCGGCCCTGTAGAAGCGACCGCCGGCCCAGAACTGGACGAACGTCGCCGGCCAGAGGACGAGCTTGTTGAGGTCCTCCATGGCGACCGGCATCCAGGGCCAGAACATCAGCAGCATGATCCCGGCCGCGACGGCGAGGCGGAC
>JAJYGO010000250.1 GCA_021785115.1 Chloroflexota bacterium
ATTGGTCATCAGCGCACCTCGCGATAGTCGACCGACAGTCTGGCGAGTCGCCGCTCGGCCGGTCTCGCCGAGCGGCTCGCCCGGCACGCCACGATCATCCGTCCTCGCTGCCGTCGCCCACCCGTTTGGGTAGTCCGCTGGTGCCGGACGGCCCTTGCCGTCCGTACCCGGCCAAAGTGTAACGTCGTTACAGAAAGCGCCACGGCAGCGGCTTGGGGCGTCGGGTTGGGGGGCATCCGACTCGCACCCAGGGGACGCAGTGGCGACGAACGATCGGGTCCGGACCGAGGGACACAGTAGTCCTTGAGGAGCACGGATGGCGTCGGTCGTGGGCGAGGAGATCGGCGAGATCGTCGACGGGGGGGCGCGACGATCGGCAACCGACGTGAGGGTCGGGCGCTACGCCTGGATCGTGCTCTTCGTGGTCTTCCTGGGGGGCGTCGCCGCGACGCTCAGCCAGTACGAAGTGCCGCCGCTGATGCCGCTGCTCATGCGCTCGTTCGGCGTCGATCTGGCGGCCGCGGGCTCCCTGATGTCGATCTTCGCCGTCACCGGAGCCGTGCTGGCGTTGCCTTCCGGCTACATCCTCCAGCGGCTCGGCGTGTCGACGGCCGGTGTGGTGGCGCTCGGCGCCGTCATCATCGGTGGCGTCCTCGGGGCGATCGCGGGGAACTTCGATGCGCTGCTCCTGAGCCGGGCGCTCGAAGGCATCGGCCTCGGGCTCATCGCGATCGTCGCGCCGACGGTCATCGCCGCGTGGTTTCCGCTCGAGTCCCGTGGTCTCCCGATGGGCATCTGGGCGACGTGGGTCCCCGTCGGCGGCGTGGTGATGTTCAACACCGCGCCGGCCTTTGCGGCATGGGGCGGATGGCAACTCGTCTGGTGGCTCGGGGCCGGGTTCTGCCTCGTGTCGCTGGTGCTCTATCGCGCGCTCGTGCGGATGCCGGCCTCCGTCGCGGTCACAACCGACGACGGCGGGCTCAACGCAGGCGAGCCGGGCCTGCGCCGGGCCATGCGCAACCGGAGCATCTGGCTCCTTGCGCTCGCGTTCTGCCTGTACTGCATCAGCCAGGGGGCCTTGAGCACCTTCTACCCGACCTTCCTGGTATCGAAGCAGGGCTACAGCCTCGCCGCTGCGTCGACGCTCTCGAGCCTGTCGATGGTCACCGTCCTGTTCTCGTGCCCGCTGGCCGGCCTCGTCTCGGATCGACTGCGGTCGCGGAAGCTCGTGTTCACGGTCCCGACCCTGCTGCTCGCCGCCACCTGGTTCTTTCCTTTCGTCATCAGCGGCTGGCAGATCCCCGTCTTCATGGTGCTCACCGGGTTGCTCGGGGGCGCCGTGGCCACGGCCGTGTGGGCCGCGGTCCCGGAGGTCATGGACCACCCGCGGCTGGTCGGCATGGGGATGGCCATCCTGATGCTCGGACAGAGCGTCGGGTACTCCATCGGTCCCGCGGTGTTCAGCCGGCTCGTCCAGACACTGGGATGGACGGATGCCGGCTACGCCTGGGTCCCGCTGGCGCTCGCGGCCGCGACCGTCGGCTGGTTCGTGGAGGTGCGCTGATGCACGCACCTCGCGGCTCGAGGCGTGGGAGGGCGGACGAGGGGCCCACCACTCGATCGGTGCGGGGCACGGCGAGTCGATTCAGCAACGTGAGGGGGTGGAGACCGAGTGGCTGTGATGGGAGGTACGGATGACCACGACCTGAAGTCGAACGGCGCCGCAGGCGAGACGCCCCACCGACCAACCACCGCAACTTCGCCCAGGACTCCCTCACAGTCGAGGAACAAGAGCGTGGACATCTATGGCACCTTCGACGTCATTGTCTGCGGAGGCGGGACGGCCGGAGTGCCCGCCGCCATTGCCGCAGCCAGGGCGGGCGCGAAGACCATCCTGATCGAGCGCTTGGGCGCGCTGGGCGGCCAGATGACGGTCTCCGGACCGCCTGGGTTCGCCTACGCCCACATGTTCAACAACCGCGGCGAGCAGATCATCAACGGCTTCCTCGGCGAGACGCACGACCGGCTGCTCGCAGACGGCCACGGGATGCCCTACCCGCCGCAGGAGCTCCGCACGGGCTCGTCGTTCGCCTTCATCGACCCGGAGTGGTGGGGGCTCCTCGTCTACGAGATGATGCAGGAGAACGGGGTGCGCTTGCTCCTGCATTCCCTGGTGGTCGACGTCCTCAAGACCGGCAACGTCGTGAAGGGGGTCGTCGTCGAGAACACCGAAGGCCGGCAGGCCATCCTGGGCAAGGTCGTCATCGACGCCACCGGGGAAGGCGACATCGCGTCGCGCGCCGGGGCGCCATTCGAGCACGTCGACAAGGACGACCCCTACCCCCTGGAACCGCCGTCGATCGCCTTCACGATGGACGGCATCGACTGGAACGAAGTCCTGGCGTACGCGAAGCAGCACGCGGAGGAACTGGCGGTCTCGTCCCCGGCCATTCCCATCCCCGAGGACATGCTGAGGCAACGGGCGCAGCGCATCCGTGACATGCAGGACTGGCGCGAACTCGTCCCGCTCGGCAGCCTCTCCTTCCACGCGATCAGCAAGGACCTCATCGACAAGGGCGACTACCACCCGTACGGCGACCTCGGCTTCTTCTTCACGCCGCGTGAGGGCGGCGTCATCCAGGCCATCTTCCAGCACTCCGCGCAGGTCGCCAACTGCGACTGCATCAGCATCGACGAGATGTCCTACGGCGAGGTGGAGGCCCGCCGGCAGGCGGTGATCACGATCAGGGCGGCGCGCAAGAATCTCCCGGGGTTCCAGAACGCCTACGTGACGAGAACCACCACGGAGCTGCGGGTTCGCGAGACGCGCCGCATCCTGGGCGACTACCAGCTCCGGTGGGACGACGCGAATACCGGCCGTAAGTTCCCCGACGTCATCGGTAAGAGCGCGATGACGATGGGCTCCCGCCACGTCGCGACGGTCGACACGCTGGGCACGTACGCCTGCGGCCGCACCAACCCGCCCGACGGCGGCTCGTTCGACCTTCCGTACCGGATCCTCGTTCCGCGGGACGTCGAGAACATGCTCGTGGCAGGGAAGATGGTCTCTGCAACGCGCGAGTGTGCCCTGCGCTTCCTCCCTGAAACGATGGAGACCGGCCAAGCCGCCGGCGTTGCCGCCGCGATCTCCGTGCGGAGCGGCTGCACGCCGAGGCAGCTCGAAGACGACCTCTCCGAGGTGCAGAAGACGCTCGAGGGACAGGGCGCGATCCTGTTCGGGACACATTGAGAGCACAGGGAGATGAGGAGTTCCCGGATTCGTCGTGTGGATGCCGTACGGCATATCGGATGGTGCGTGCCCAATGGGCGCGACCACCATCCACCACGACGCCACCGGCTCGCCGGCCGTCGTTTGGCGGCGTAGTGACGAATGTTGTCATGCAGTCTTCCGTGCCACGAGTTGGCACGTTGAGACAAGGGAGGGCATTCCCCAATGGCTGATGTGGTTGCCGCGGCGGGCATCCTACCGAAACGCGATATGACACGCGAGGCCCAGAAGATCACCCTCGTGAGCGCCCTGGGGACGGTCGTCGATTACTTTGACTTCTCCCTGGCGGGATACCTTGGCGCGACTGTCTGGCCTGCACTGTTCTTCCCTAAGGGCACATTTGCTGCCGCGTTTGCGGCATCTGCGGGCGTGGCGGTGGGGATCTCCTACCTCGCACGCCCGTTCGGCGCGATCCTATTTGGGCACTTTGGCGATCTTCTCGGGAGGAAGAACTCGCTGCTGGCCACGCTGCTCCTCGCAGGCGTTGGAACGCTGGGCCTCGCGTTCGCGCCGACGTACGCTGCCGCTGGATTCTTCGGGATCATCCTCGTCGTCCTGTGCAGACTCCTCTTCGGGATTGCGATGGGCGGCGAAATGGGCGGAGCGGTCAGCTGGATCACGGAGGCAGCCGAGGCGTCCCAGACCAAGCGGCGCGGCCTCTATACCGGAATGCTGGCGGTGGCTGCTTCAACAGGCGTGTTCTTGGCCGCAATCTCCTTCGTGGTGGCGTCGACTGTGCTGTCGAAGGCTGACTTCGCAAACTGGGGATGGCGAATCGTCGTTCTCTTGGGCGTCGTAGCGATCATCATCGCGGGCATCGGCAGGTATTCGGTGATGGAGAGCCCGCTGTTCACGGATTTGAAGAGGAAGGACGCGGTCATCAAGAAGGGTTTCCCCATCGTCGAGGTCTTCCGTGAGCGTCCGATGGCTGTCTTGATCCTGCCCTGGATCGCCGTGGCCGTGACGATGGTAGTGGTGCTCTCCGCGTCCTTCCTGCCGGGGTATTTCGTTGCCACCAAGGCTCCGTGGTTCTCCTACACGTTGGTCTATTGGATGGCTGCTACAGGCGCGGTGTTGATGGCGGCAGCCGGGTTCGTGTTTGCGTATTTCTCGGACGCCTTGGGTAGGAAGCCCACGATCCTGATTGCCCTGGTCGGTGCCCTGGTGTTCATGCTGGTGGGGCTCGTTGCTTTGGTGCCCAGTGGTCTACTTGGCATGGCCTTCCTCGCTGGGGTGCTGTTCTCCATTCCGGTTGGGGCCGCGGAGGGCGGCTTCTACCCCCTCTATGCAGAGAGTTTTCCGACGAAGTACCGCCAGTCCGGCGCAGGGTTCACCTACCAGATGAGCAACCTCTATGAATCGATCCTGCTGGTCGTGGTGCTACCCGCCATCTACGTGACGTACGGCCTCGCCAACTCGCTGGGCCCCATCGCCATTCTGGAAACGTTGTGCATTGGGGCGGGCATTGTGGCCGTCCTGTGGGCAAAGGAGACCAGGGGTGCTCTGGAACGGTGAGCCTGCCGGCGGGCGCGGACGCGAGGGATGGGGGGTCTGTGCTGACACCGGAAGAGCCGGCCGACTGAGCCGGCGTCACGCGCGGGCTGTCCGGCGCTCTGAACAAGGGTCGGATGGTGCCCGATATGCAAGTCGCGGCGTTGACAGGTCGGTTCCTGGGCAAGTCGATCGGTTGCTGAATCGCCGAGGTGTCCCGAATATCACCTCGGGCGGCATCCACTGATAGGAGCACGTAATGGACGTGTACGGCAGTTATGACGTGGTCGTGTGTGGTGGCGGCACATCTGGTGTCGCTGCTGCGATCGCGTCGACCAGATCAGGCGCGAAGACGATTCTAATCGAGCGCCTGGGGGCACTCGGCGGCCAGATGAATGTCTCCGGGCCGCCCGGCTTCTCGTTCGCGCACATCTTCAATGATCGGGGCGAGCAGATCATCAATGGGATCGTCGGGGAAACGCATGACCGGCTGCTGAGGGATGGGCATGCGCTGCCCTATCCCGCTCCGGAGTCGCGCAGCCGGCAGAGTTTCGCCTTCGTGGATCCTGATTGGTGGGGCCTGCTCATCTTCCAGATGACGCAGGAGAGCGGCGTCGAGCTCCTGCTCCACTCTCTGGTTGTCGACGTGCTGAAGACCGGCGACACGGTCGCTGGTGTGGTCGTTGAGAACACGTCGGGTCGACAGGTCGTCTTCGGCAAAGTCGTGATCGACTGCACCGGTGAAGGGGACATCGCGGCCCGGGCCGGGGCGCCCTTCGAGCAGGCGCCCAAGGACGACCCGGTCCCGCTCGAGCCGCCGTCGGTCTCCTTCACCCTCGACGGGATCGACTGGGAGCAAGTCTTCGCGTACGTCAAGGCGAACGCCGAGGAGATGGCCAACCCGTACAAGTTCCTCGGAATCCCCGACGAGGTGTGCGCGCAGAACACCGCACGCGTCCAGCGGATGACTTCGTGGCGGGACCTGATCGAGTTGGGCGGCCTGACGTTCCGCGAGCTCAGCCAGCAGGCCATTGCCGCCGGGGACCATCACGAGTACGGCGACCTCGGCTTCTACTTCACCCCCCGCGAGGGCGGCGTCGTGCAGGCCATCTTCCAGCACTCCGCGCAGGTGCCCGATTGCGACTGCACGGACATCCGGGACATGACCGCCGGCGAGGTCGAGGCCCGGCGACAGGCCGTGATCTCGATGAACTGCGCCAGGAAGTACCTGCCCGGGTTCCAACATGCCTATCTCACCCGCATGACGCTCGAGCTGCGCATCCGCGAGACGCGTCGGATCATGGGCGACTACAAGCTGACGATGGACGACGTGTTCGAGGGGCGCAAGTTCCCCGACGTCATCGGCAAGGTCGGCATGCAGGCCGGCAACCGGCACGTCACGACCGTGTGGACGCTGGGCCTGTACCCGCGTGGGGAGGGCAAGCAGTACATCAAGGACGGCGGTTCCTGCGATATCCCCTATCGGTGTCTGGTGCCGAAGGATGTCGAGAACCTGCTCGTCGCCGGCAAGATGATCTCGACGGAACGGGAGTGCTACCAGCGGTTCCTGCCCGAGACGATGGTGACGGGCCAGGCGGCCGGGACGGCTGCGGCGCTCTGCGCGAGGAGCGCGCGCACGCCACGGGAACTCGAGCAGGACGTGTCCGTGCTCCAGGCAGCGCTTGAAGCGCAGGGAGCCGTTCTGCACGGCACGTACTGACACCGTCTCGGGGTGCCGAGCTCGTCGGCCTGTCAGCCGCGAGCCCGGCACCCAAGAGACCGCACCGATCTCCGAGGCAGCAGGTTCAGTGGAGACCGGAAGGCGCAGGCACATGGCAATCGCTGAGGTGCACTCATGACCGAACTTGAAGCTGTGCTCGACCCACGCGGGCCGCAGGAGCGTCCGCTCCTGACGCTCGCTCCGCGGGTCACCCTCGAGGATCTGCGGCAGGGTCCCATCCTCTTCTACAACAACACGAAGCTCGATTTCTGCAACTACGACGAGACGTTCGTCGCGCTCAAGGCGAACTTCGAGAAGCTCGGGATCTGCAACTTCGTCGATGTCCGGGAGACGGTGCGCGGCAAGTCCTCGCACGCGCTCAAGGCGTATGGCGCGGATCTCGTCAGGCGTACCGCCCCGAAGGCCGCGGTGGTGGCGCTCGGCGACATGGGCACGAGTCCGGCCACCACCATCGTCACGATCGGCATCGAGGAGGTCGGCGTCCCCGCCGTCTACATCACGGCGCCGCCAGGCAGCGACCTCGTCAAGTCGGTCGCCTTCTACCGCGCCGGCCACCTCTGCCTGAGCTCCATCGATATCTACCAGGCGAGCACCCGCGAGGAGGTGGCACGCGAGGTCGACCGGCAGACCCAGTTCGTCCTCGACTCGCTCACGCTGCCGCCCGACGAGATCGAGCGGTGCGCGGCCATCGACTTCGCCCTGGACAAGGTTCCGCCGGCCGCCAACGGACTGATCGAGTTCGACGCGGCCATCGACCCGGCCGACCCGGCCGCCTACGGCGAGGCGGTGAACGACCTCTTCGCCTCGTTGCGCCTGACCGATGGCCTGCCCATCGTTCCGCCGACGCGCTGGCGCTACGAGGACATGCTCCGCTACTGCCCGTGGGAGCCCGACCTGGTGCTGGCCAACGAGATCGGCCCCTCGGGCAAGGACATCACGGTCAGGGATGTCGCCGTGGCGGCGGTCATGGCGGGCTGCAAGCCCACGGCCATGCCGATCCTGGTGACGGCCTTCAAGGCGATGGCCAATGATCGATACAACTTCCTGCAGTCGGTGACGACCTCCTACGCGGGGGGCAACCTGGTCCTCGTCAGCGGCCCACTGGCCAAGGAGATCGGCCTCTACGGCGGCCAGGGGTGCCTTGGGCCCGGCGCCTGGGCCAACGCAGCGGTCGGCCGGGCGGTCAACCTCGTGCTCATCAACACCTGTCGCTCGGTCCCCGGCGTGTGCGATCTCGCCTGCATCTCGTCGCAGGCCGAGTTCACGTTCTGCTTCGCCGAAGATCCCGACATGACGCCCTGGACGACGATCAACGCCGAGCGCTTCGACGAGAAGACCACGTCGGTGCTCGTGCTGAAGGCCGAGCCACCGCGCGACATCATCGACTTCCTGAGCCTGAATGCCGGGGACCTGCTCGACACGATCGTCGACAGCTGCACCACGCTCGGCAGCAACAACGCGTACATGCCGGGATCGCTCATCGTGATGCTCGTGCCGGACCACGCGGAGATGCTGCGACGGGATGGCTGGGACAAGGACAAGATCCGCCAGCACCTCCACGAGCGTGTCCACAACGAGACCGCGCTGGTGCGCAACCGGGGTCTCTCGCCCGCCCGGCCACCCGAGTTCGAGAACCGGCACCCCATGCCGGTCACGCGCTCACCAAAGGACGTCGAGGTCGTGGTCGCCGGAGGAAGGGGCGGTCACTCGGCCTCGATCCTGCCCTGGGCCCTGCACAGCGAGGCGATCGTCGAGCCTGTCCTGCTCCCGAACGGCGCCGTGCCGGCGAGCGTCGAGAGCTTCAGGAACTAGCCAATCGGCAAGCCTTTCGTGCTGTGCCCTGCGCCGGGGAGGAGCGACGTGGGACGCAGCACCCACCATCCCGTCGCCGCGGGCCCGCCGAAGGCCCGGCGCGCGGGTCGTTCGCGCCAAGACGGCGCCCGGGGTCGGCAGCTTCGACTAGAGTTGGCACATGTGGAGAGTCGCCCGCGCCCTGCAGATCCTCGAGCTTCTCTCGGCGGAGCCGCAAGGTGCTCGCGTGACCGACCTCGCGACCACCCTCGGGCTCAACAAGGCGATCCCGCACCGCATCCTCGCCGAGCTTTGCGACCTCGGGTACGTCGTCCAGGATCCGGCCACGGAGCGGTATCGTGCCACCTTCAAACTCGGCGCTCTGGGCCTGCGACAGCTCGAGACGGCTGGACTCTCGCGGTGGGCTCGAGACGAACTGGAGGAACTGGCCAGAT
>JAJYGO010000349.1 GCA_021785115.1 Chloroflexota bacterium
ATCCCGGCGAGAACGAGCTCCAGGTTGGAAGCAGACAGGCGGCCGGCGCGCTCGGTGAGCGCGCCCCGATCGAGCGTGATGAGCTGGGATACGTTGGCCACGGACGGCTTCGGGAGGCCGCTTGCGCGGGCGGGCAGGAGCACGTTCCCGGGTGCCTCGGCCCACTTGACGTTGCTCGTGAGCACGACGCAGACGACGGTCCGAAGCGCGCTCGCGTTGAAGGCGTCGCCCTGCACCACCACGACCGGGCGCCGGAAGCCGGGCTCGGACCCGACGGGCTCGCCGAGGTCGGCCCACCAGACCTCGCCCTGGGCGATCACCACTCGTCGACTCCGAGCGTCAGCCTGCTGGCGCGGGCCCCGAACGCCTCCGTCCCGGCATCGCCCGCTTCGGCCACAACGGCGTCGAGCCGGGCCGTGACCTCGTCGGGGGCGTGGCGCGCCACGTACTCGCGGAGGGCCGCGCTGTAGACCTCGCTGCGCGAGCGGCGCGAACGGTGGGCCAAACGGTCCACCTGAGCGAACAGGTCGTCGGGAACGGACACGGCGGTCTTCATACCAGGAGTATAACCCCGTCGTCGCCGGGCGGGCGAAGAGAGCCGGACGGCGGGGGCGCGGCCCAGGACATCGCGGTCCGGCACCGGCACACCGCAGGAGGACGAGAGCGCCCGGCTCCTGGGCTACGCGGCCATGCGTGACGGCTCGCTGACGATGCCACGACAGCTGGGAGTGGTCGGGGCGAGAGGACTAGCGCCGCCACTTCCCAGCTGTCCGTCAGGATCGTCGGGGGCAGCCCAAACTGCGCCCGGGCTGAGCAGTCTGCCTAGCGCAACGGCGCCTTGGCCATCACATGGGTGACAATGCCGACGTGGAGCCCGTCATCCTGGACGTCGCCTGCTCACTCTGCGGCAGGCCCGTCGGCTACTGGGAACTGTACCCGCCGCACGTCCCGCGCCCAGCGGACCGTGGCCCCGAGCACCCCCTGCGGCGGCTCGACCGGTACTGGCATTACGTCAGCGACGGCGACCGGATGGGCAACTCCGAGATCACCGAAGGCGAGTACGAGGGGAACCGAGCCCGGCTCACGGGCGAGGCCGCGGCCTCGTTCGTGAAGCTGTACTGCACCGCGTGCGGCCTCGTCTACTGCTGGGACCACTGGCGGGTCGGGTACTCGGACGACCCGCTCGGCTCGCCGCGCTCGTGGGGGGCATGCCCGCGAGGCCACCACCGGATCATCGACATGGGGTGAGCCATGGGCCACCCGATGTCGATCAGGAACCCCGCCCTGGGCGCCCAGAAGCGACCCGACGCGACACCATTGGGTCCCGGAAGTGGGTCCCGCTCGAGCACACCCTGCGCCCCACCGAGTTGGTCGGGGCGAGAGGTCTCGGCCCGACGAAACCTGCCTCATCGCCGACGAACGGTCGGCGCAGTCGTCGCACCATTTGGAGGCGGCACTGGCGCGCCTGCTGCCGTTGTGTTGCAGATCGGCATTCGCCTCAGAGCGATCAGACCGGGCGCACCACCAAACCGTCGATTCCGGCGAAGTCGTCGGGATTGGCGGTGTAGAGCGGGAGGCCGTTGGCGAGGGCGGTCGCGGCGATCATCGCGTCGAATGACCGTGCGGCCGGCTTCCGACCCGATCGTCGGTACGAGGCCGCCACCTGGCCGAAGGCCCGCGCCGCGGCAGCGTCGAACGGGATGGGGTCGAAGTCGGCCTCGGCCTGCTGGACCGTGGCGAGGCGTCGAGCGCGCTCCACGTCATCGGCCGCGACCAGGGAACCCACGGACAGCTCCGCAAGCGTCACCGCGGAGATGAGGGCGACATCGGGCAGCGCCGAAGGATCTGCCAACGAGGGAAGGGCGAGGACAACGCTCGTGTCGAGCAGTCCCTCGGGGTCGCTCACAGGGCCTGGTCGATGACGGCGTCGACGTCCCGGCGGAATGCATCGGCGTCGATGCTCGGCAGGCGACGCCAGCGATCGAGGAGGACCGCAGCGCTCACGCCGCGCGAGCGGAGCGGTCGCAGCTCAGCCACCGGCCGGCCATCGCGCGTGACGGTCACGTGCTCCCCGGCCTCGACGCGGCCGACGACCTCGCCGCCGTGGTTGCGCAGTTCGCGGATCGTCACGGTGTCCATATGCACAGCGTATCACCGGTGATACACCTGTCAACCCTCAAGAGACCGCGTCGGCCGCGATCCGCCGATGCGGGGGAGGCCCCAGCTTGGCGAGACAACACGAATCCGGACCCGGGGCTTGGCTTCGTCGTGTCTGCGGAATGGTCGGGGCGAGAGGAGTCGAACCGCCATCACCGACCGTAGCGTCCCCTCGCGAAACCTGCGCTGCGAAGTCGTCGGCGCTGATACGTGGCTAGCCAGGGCGGGCTGAGCGCCGGCTACCCGGGCTCCACCCGACGGACGGTCGGGACCCGGTCGATCCCCCTGTCGAACGAGGCCACCTCTCCCACGCCGGTGCGCTCGGCGCTGGCGACCAGGTACGCGTCGGCGAAGTCGAGCCGGTGGGCCTCGTAGACCTCGACCGCGCGCAGCAGGAGCTCGGCGTCGACGACCCTGATCGCCGGGAACGCGAGCACGGCGCGCAGCGCCTCGGCGACCTGCGCCCGCGGCGCCTCGTAGAAGGACTCCAGGACGTAGGCCACCTCGGCGAGGATCAGGTCGGGCAGCAGGAGCACCTCGGCGCGCCGCAGGTAGGCGGTCGCCCGCGCTGCCTGGTCGGGAGGGTCGCCCGTGAGGTGGCGGACCAGGACGTTGGTGTCGAGGAACGGCGTCACCGCCGGTCGGCGGCCCGCGCCCGCCGCGCCTGCCGCAGCACCTCGTCCCACGGCGTGCCGCGCTTGGCGGCGGGGACGCTCACCGAGCCGGCGAGGGCGAGCAGGTCCGGCGTCCGGGACAGGACGGCGCGGTGGCCCTCGACCCGGAAGACGACGCGGTCCCCCTCCTCCAGCGAGAGCGCCTCGCGGACCGCCCGAGGCAGCGTGACCTGGCCCTTCGAGCTGAGCCGTGCGCCGACCTCCATCCGTGACTCCTTACTGCTGGTGTGAAGTAAGGATACCACCCGATTGCGCTGGGGCTCATCCCCAGAAGACGCCGGTCGGGTCCTCGTCGACGAGCCGAAGCAGGTCGGCGACCGTCGGCGTGGGCGGCGCGCCGGGGTAGTGGTGGGCGGCGTTGTCCCTGTCGAACCAGAACAGGCTCCACGCGCCGTGCTTGGGGCTGTACCGGAGGCTTGCGACCGGCAGCCGACTCCACTCTGGGCCGACCTCGGGCGACCACGGGGCGCGCCGCTCGACGATCGTCACGGCGACGCCGTCGACCTCCACCTCCAGCCGCAGTTGGCCGGCCAGCCGCGCCGGGACGCGGGCGGCGCAGAACCGCTGCGCACGGGCGAGGTCGATCTCGGGGACGCGCATGGCGGCACGGCTCATGCCCGGAACGGTAGCAGCGCCGAGACGACGCGTCATCGGAGCGGTGCCCAACGATGAGGTCAGTCTGGTCGGGGCGAGAGGCGTTGCCCCGCGACGAACGACCTTCCCGTGACGATGCGGCTGGCCGAGCCGCCCGAGCCGTGCGGGTGGCTGCGGAGCGCGTGACCCTCCGGCCGACGCGCAGTACCCTCCGAGCGAAGGAGGGTCCGGTACCCACGTCGGCGTGATCTGAGCCCCGAGGGGCTCCCCCGCAGGCCCCGCCCGGAATCACGGGGCCGTGCAAGAGAGGTCGGAGCGGAATGCCGATTGGCGCCTTGGTCGGAACACTTGTCGCCGTGTTCGTGGCCCTGTACGTGGTGCTGATCGTCCGCCGCGGAAGGTGATCGCGCTGTGCCTGTCAGGGGCACGCCCCGCGACCGCCGACCTTCTCGTCAGGCGGCTTGCCGAACCGCCCGAGTCCTGCGAGTGGCTCCGGTGCGCCTGAGCGCAAGTCGTGGCACCCGTCCGACGCGTCACCAGCGCGGATCCGCCGGCCGGACCTCCGCGTCACGCGGTCGAGCGACCAGGACAACGATCCGAGGCCCCACGGCAAGCTAACCTAGGAGCACCCTTCCGCAGGTCGCGGGGGAGGAGAGGGGATTGCGGATGTCGGGCGAGCGGGCCACCAAGCGCTGCCCCATGTGCGCGGAGGACGTCTGGGAGGACGCCCGCATCTGCCGGTACTGCCGGCACGAGTTCGCGGCGGCCCCGCCCCAGGCCCCACGCTGGCCGGAAACTCCGGCGGCGCAGGAGGAGGCGCCCGAGGAGGCGCCCGTAGGCGGCGGCTCGGGCGGGCCGCCTGCCGAGGACGTCGACCTTGGGCGCTGGACAGTCGTGTACCCGCACGTCGCGGACCTCCGCCAGGGCGCGGAGGTCGCGCTGGCGGCGACGCCCGGGGGACTCGTGCTGACGAGCGGCGCCGGCAGCCGAACGATCGGGTGGGGCTCGGCCCGGGCCGCCGCCCCGCTGCCCGGCGAGCTGCTCGTCTACGAGGACGAGTCGCGGGTGGCCCGGCTCGGCCCGCTCGTCGGTCAGTCGGCCGAAGAGGCGGCGCGCGCGATCGGCGGATGGTCGCCGGGCGGCGGCGGCATGCTCACTGAGTTCCAGAGGTCGGTTGCGCCCCCGGAGATCGCGGCGAACTGCCCTCGCTGTGGGGCGCAGGTCGGCGCAGTGAGCAGGTACTGCAGCCACTGCGGGTCGGCCGTCGCGTCCCCGGCCCCTTCGTCTGCCCCTGACCCCGGCGGCATCCCCGTCGTGTTCGGGGAACTCGGGGTCGCCAAGTTCGGCCAGCCCAAGGACGACGACACCGGCTTCCGCCTGTGGGTCGAGATGCTCGACGAGCGCGCGGCCCCCTGCACGGCGACGGGCAAGCTCTGGTTCCTCGTCGCGTCTGTCAAGGAGTTCGACAAAGCCGACAAGTTCAGCAGGCTCGGACCGGACCGCAAGTCGATCGAGTGGGCCAGGAGCGAGTCACAGAGGGACCGGCGGGAGACGTACTTCCGGGAATTCGACATCAGGCCCGCCGACTTCGACGAGGGGCGCCTCGTAAACGGCCTCGGACTGGACAGGCCGCTGCTCTCCTGGGACTTCGCCGAGCCGCGCCCGGTACTCAAGATCATGAGCTTCTGGGGTGGCGGCAACATCGCGTCGGGCCTCAAGCTGAACGTCTGGTTCAGGCCCGATCGCTCTAGCTCGCTGCTTCACGGATACCGGTCAGCCTCGATGTGGAGCGGCCTCCCGAACTGGCGGGGCCTTCCGCGATAGCCGGCCTGCTCTGGCGGGCGGGCGGCTGGACCTTCCGTTGCGCGGTACTCCTCGCGCTCCGGGTGCCGGCGCCATGCGACGGTGGTGGCGCGAGCGGCGCCACCCGCCCGTCGCGGACGCTCGCGGTCAGCACGTCCGCGGCCCTCCTCTCGCGCGGTGCGTTCTAGCGAGCGCGCCACCGGCCCTCCCGTCAGGATGCGGCTCGCCGAGCCGCCCGAGCGGCTCAGGAGCGCGTGACGCGGCCGCCGTCGCGGCGACTCAGTGGCTCAGGAGCGGCCACCCGCGGGGCGGAGCTCCCGGCCCGAGGTCAATGCGGCAGGTTCCACGTCACCGGGGCGGTCTTGCCGACGACCACGGTCAAGACCGTCGGGTCCGCGTTCGCATCGCGGAAGCCGAGGATGGTCGTCTTGCCGACGCCGATCGACACGGTGCCCGTGGTAGCGGGGCCCGGATAGCAGCCCGCCCGTGGGGCGACGCCGCCCCACACGTCGTTGGCGCCGGAGAACCCGTAGTTGACGTTGGCCTGTGCCTCGCCCGAGTTGGCGACCCGGAGCGAGAACGCGTAGCCGCTGCACGGGCTGTCGGCAGGGGTCGCCTGGCTCGCGGGCACCACGGTCAGCCTCACGCCGTCGCGCGTGGCGCTGTCCCCCATCCCGAGCGAGGCAGCGCTCCCGCCGGGGGCCTGGTGGTCGAGCGAGTACAGGACCCAGGTCTCCCCGCCGACTGACAGGTCCATGAGGGTGGGGCCGTCCTCCCAGTCCTGGAAGCCGACCACGGTCTTGCCGGGGGCGGCGTGCACGACCCCGCCGAGGACCTGGCCCGAGTAGCAGCCGGAGACCGGCTGCCCGCCCCACATCGGCTGGGCGAACCGGTAGAAGAGCGTGGCCTCGCTCGACGTCGGGTTCTCGACGTTGAGCGCGAACGGGTACCCCTGGCAGGCGCCCAGCGGGATCGAGACGGATATCCGCACGCCGTCGAGCGTGATCGCGTCCCCGGCGGACAGGGTGCGCGACGGAGCCGGGAGGTCCGCGTTCGGGTCCGCCCCGGGCACCGAGAGGGTCGCGGCCGGCGGCGTCGCGGCGGGCCCGATGGCAGCGGACGACGTAGTCCCGAACGTCGCCTGCGAGTAGCCGTACGAGGTCGTGCCGGTCGTCGCATAGCCTCGGGACCCCAGGAGCGCGCCGGCGAGGAGCAGCGTCGCCACGCCCGCGGCGGCGCCCGACGCCACCGCCGGCGGCCCCGGCGCGACTCGGCCGACGAGCCGGGACACGACCTCGTACGGGATCAGGACCACCAGCGCGAGCACGAAGATGGCGATGGCGAGTGAGAGCAGGACGAGCTTGAGCAGCATGTCGGCGGCGAAGTCCGACTCGTCGCCGATGTGCCAGATGCCCCCGAGGCCGCGCCAGAGGTAGATCACTGCGGGCGCATCCTGGCGGACGACGCCCCGGCGGGAGGCTGCGCAACGGGCCGGGCTGTCAGCGGCCTCGGGGACGGCGTCGGCGTCTGGCCGCGGGCCGCGACGAGGAGTGCAGCCACAGCCGCCGCCCGACGTGCGACGCTCACGATGACCCTCCACGAGATCAGCTGCCGCTGGATCGGGACGCCCAGGCGGAGCATAGGCCGTCCGGCCCCCGGTCAACTGACCGATCCCGCTGGGCGGCCGCCCGCCGGACGATACGGCCGATGGACAACCGCGACCACCGACTGGCAGGCGAAGACCGGATGTCCTGCCCGCCCCGGCCGCCGAGCGCATCGGCGGCCACCCTGCCCGGAGCCGCGTGATGGCGCCCGTCGGCTGCGACGCCTCGGCGGGATCGTTCTGGGTCGGCGCGGCCATCGGCCTCGCCACCGGCCTCGTCCTGCCCCGGCTGCTGGCGCTCGCGGTCGACGCCCGGGGCGCCCTCGCGCGCCGGCATGGCTCATGAGCCTGGCGACCGCCGCGACGGCGACTACCGCACGGCGCGGATCGGGGCGGCCGCGGCCCTGGCGGCGGTCACCGTGGTCATCCTCGTCCTCGACGCCATCGTCCCGACGTACGACGTGGACCCGGTCGTCCTCGGTCTCCTCCTGGGGTCGATCGGCGGCCTGCTGGGCGTGGACGCCCTCGACCTCCTGCGGAGGAGCCTCCGGTGACTGATGACATCCTCGAGCGCGGCCTGGGCTGGATCGAGAGCCCCGAGGACCTTCGCGACTGGCCGGTCGACGCCCTGTACGCCGCCACCGGCGCCGAGGCGCCCGCCGAGCTGCCGGCCTCGTACCACGTCCCGGCGCCGCTGTACCCGGTGGTCGACCAGGGCAGCAGCCCGATGTGCGTCGCGTACTCCGCCGCCGGCGAGCAGGGCTGGTACGACCTGCGGGACACCGGCCTCGCGCTGTTCGACGAGGCCCTGTTCTTCCGGCAGATCGGCGGGAGCACCAACGGCGCGCTCATCCGCGACGCGCTGAACGCCCGACTCGCGGCTGGCTACCCGGTAGCCGGGCACCCCGAGCTCGCTGCGCAGCACCGCATCGCCGCGTACTACAGCGTCCCCGTCACCCAGGCCGACCTGTACGGCGGGATCCTCTCGTTCGGGCCGCTCGTCATCGGCACGCCCTGGGCGAGCTCGTGGTTCCACCCGGTGGACGGCGTCCTCCCGCCCTTCGACCGCGCGGTCGGCGGCCACGCGATCCTCGCTGTCGGCTGGGACGCGACGGGGCTGCGCCTCCGGAACAGTTGGGGCGCCGACTGGGGAGACCAGGGAGAGGCCACGCTCCCGTGGGGCGAGCTCGGCCGCGTCCGCGAGGCGTGGAAGGCGGTCGACGTCGTCGAGCCGCGGCCCACGCCGCCGGCGTCCTGGCGGATCCACGTCGCCCACGCCGCTGTCGTCGTCCACTACGCCCTCGGCAGCCAGGGCCGCCTGACCGACACCCGCCGCTACCCCTGGACCGGCCGCGACAGCGGCGCCCCCTGCGCGCAACCCGTCGTGAAGCGCGGTGCGTGCAGCGGCCAGGCCACCGTGGCGCACGTCACGGCTGGCGTGTTCAAGAACCGCTGGGTGCGGATCGGCGGCGGCGTGACCGCCTCGAGCACGACGCCGGCAGGGGCAGAGGAGGACGAGCAGGCATGAGGATCGACACCGCGACCGAGGTCGCCATCGCCGCCATCGTGCTGGGCGCCGTGAGCGGCGTCCTCACCGCCGTCTTCCCGAGCGACGCCTATCCGTGGGTCGTTCCCGTGGCAGCCGCGATCACCGCGATCGCGACGTTGCTCAAGCGCCAGTCGGGCGAGGCGACGTGATCCGCACCTGCGAGGCAGGCCACCCGCCCGTCCGCCTGGCGTCGGGGTCGCGGTGCCCGGCGTGTGCGCGCGTCCGCGAGGCGCGTAGGCCCTCGCGCGAGGCGCGCGGGTACGGGCGCGAGCACGCCGCGGCACGGGCTGTGCTGCTGACCACCCTGCCAACACCCTGCGGCTACGGGTGCGGTCGTATGCTCGCGAGCCCCGAAGACCTGGTCGCCGCCCATCGAG
>JAJYGO010000496.1 GCA_021785115.1 Chloroflexota bacterium
CATGTGGGCCGAGCTGGAGAAGCTGCCTCGGACCGGCGGGCGCATCCCGACGCTGATCGTCTCGGAGCGCCACGGCCACCAGGGCAAGGCGACGCGCCGGCTCGTCATCCGCGAGTACGACGACGATGTCGCGCTCCACGGTGAGCGGCCATGACGCACGTCCACGACAGCCGATACGCGGACTTCCTCGCCTCAAAGCGCGCCATCGTCTCGCCGGTCGGTCGGTCCGTCGCGGATGCCGCGATCCATCCGCTGCTATTCCCGTTCCAGCGGGATCTGACTCGCTGGGCGGTGCGCAAGGGCCGGGCCGCGCTGTTCGCGGACACGGGACTCGGCAAGACGTTCATACAACTCGAATGGGCGCGGCTGATTGGCGAGCGGACGCTGATCGTGGCGCCGCTGTCCGTGGCGCGGCAGACCGTCCGCGAAGCCGCCAGGATCGGGCTCCAAGTCACCTACACGCGCGGCGAGCACGTAGATGGCATCGCCATCACGAACTACGAGATGGTGGAGCACTTTGATCCGTCCGAGTACGGCGCGGTTGTGCTGGATGAGTCGAGCATCCTGAAGGCGCTGGACGGCAAGAGTCGGCGCCGGCTGACGGAGATGTTCGCGGCCACGCCGTTCCGGCTCTGCTGCACGGCGACGCCTGCGCCGAACGACATCGCCGAGATCGGCAATCACGCCGAGTTCTTGGGCATCATGACGAACGCCGAGATGCTGTCCGCGTTCTTCGTCCACGGCGATCTCGACGGACCCGGAGAACGGCAGGGCTGGCGCCTCAAAGGCCATGCGGAAAATGCCTTCTTCCGATGGCTTGCTTCGTGGGGCATGGCTGTGCGGAAGCCGTCCGATCTCGGCTATGAGGATGACGGCTTCGTGCTACCTGAGCTTGTGATCCGGCCTGACTTCGTGGAGGCGGACTATGTACCGGACGGGCAGCTCTTCTTCGCTGGGCTGAAGGGCATCACGGACCGTAGTCGCGTGCGGCGTGCGACGACGCGTGACCGCTGTGAGCGGGCCGCGCAGATCGTGAATGCATCCGACGAGCAGTGGATCGTGTGGCACGGCCTGAACGACGAAGGCTACGCCCTACGCGACCTCATCGCGGACTCTTGCCTAGTGGAGGGATCGCAGTCGCCGGAGAACAAGGCGGCGGCACTCGAAGGGTTCCAAGACGGCGCGTATCGCGTGCTGATCACGAAGCCGCGCATCGCTGGGTTCGGTATGAACTTCCAGAACGCGCATCGGATGGCATTCGTCGGCTTGTCGGACTCCTGGGAGGCCTACTACCAGTGCGTGCGTCGCATGTGGCGGTTTGGACAGACCGAATCCGTCACGGCCACTGTCGTGCTCTCCGATGCCGAAGCCGCCATCTACGAGAACGTGCTGCGCAAGGAGCGGGAGGCTCAGGACATGCAGGAGCGGCTACTGGCGCACGTCGCAGCGTTCGAGCGCGACGAGATTGAGGGCCGACCGTCCGAGTTTGAGTACGCCGAGTCGGAGGTCCGGCGACGGAACTGGACGATGATGTTGGGCGACAGCATCGAACGCATGGCCGAGGTCGGCACGGCGACCGTCGATCTCTCGGTATTCTCGCCGCCGTTCCGGTCGCTGTTCACCTATTCGCCGTCCGAGCGCGACATTGGCAACGTCCGCGACCAGACTGAGTTCGACCAGCACATCGGCTTCCTGATCGACCAGCTGCTGCGCGTGACGAAGCCGGGACGGAACTGCGCCGTCCATGTGCAGCAAGTTCCGACCACGCAGGCGCACGATGGCGTCACGGGGCTGTCGGATTTCCGGGGCGATGTGGTACGCGCATTCGTGTCACGCGGCTGGATCTTCCACGGCGAGGTGACGATCGACAAGGACCCCCAGGCGCAGGCAATCCGCACCAAAGCGAAGGGCCTGCTGTTCGTCCAGAAGGAGCGCGACCGGGCATGGCTCCGGCCTGCGTTTGCCGACTACATTCTCGTGTTCCGTGCGCCCGGAGAGAACGCCGTCCCGATCACGGGCGATCAGATCACGAACGACGAATGGATCGAATGGGCGCGGCCGATCTGGTACGGCATCCGCGAGTCGGAGACGCTGAACGCCGCCGAGGCGCGTGAAGAAAGAGATGAGCGACACATCGCGGCACTCCAGCTGGAGACGATCCGCCGCTGTATCAAGCTTTGGTCCAATCCCGGCGACCTTGTGCTCGATCCGTTCGCGGGCATCGGCTCGACGGGCTATGTCGCCGTGCAGAATGGCCGTCGTTTCATCGGCTGCGAGTTGAAGCGGTCCTATTTCGAGGCGGCGTGCCGGAATATCGCGCGGGCGGATGCGGTCCTCACGCTGTGGGACATGGCATGACGGCGCAACCGGATCCCTACATCCGCGTGTACTACCGCATCGCCGACGATCCGCGCTTCGAGAGCGTCTACGGCTGCGACGCTGCGCTAGCGGCCAGGCGCCGGTCGTGACGACCTGCGGCTGCGCCGGACCTCCGCGCAAGGTGATCGACCTGAGTCCGCAGCTCTGGGAGGCCGTCAGCGGCATGAGCACCGCCGAACGCTGGCGCTACGGCGTGACCAGCGTGTCCATCGTGATCGAGGGAGGGCATCGTGACACCGGATCTGGAGGCCATCGCGGCCGAGGCTCGCGAGTTGCCGTCGTATGTGCGCGGCGTGCTGCTGGCGTTCATGGAACCCGACGACCCGCGACTGGCGCGGATCGTGCAGTACGTCGAGACGGGAGTCGCCGCCCTCCGCGCCGCCGAGCCGCCCGCTGGCACGCGCCTGATCCTCGCGTCCGAGGACCTGCTCGCGTTCTTCGGCACCCGGACCGAGGACGGCGACCGCCTCACCGCCGAGTGGGGCGAGCGGAAGCCCGAGGGCTGGTACGAGCCGGTCTTCACGCGCCACGCCGACGACAACCCGCTCCGCGCCGCCGAGGAGCGCGAGGCGCGGCTGCATCGTGTGGGAGAACGCTTCGCAGACGATCTTGACACGGCGGGGCTGCTCGATTGGGCCGACCGCTTGCGGGCGGAATGGCGTGCCGCCCTCGCCAGCATGGAGGAGGGAGCCACGCCATGAATGAACCGCTGGCCGCCGACCTCGCCATCGCGGCCGCGTTCGTCAACGCGGAGCGGGCGCGGGATGGCGACCGGGACGAGCAGAGCCTCGATGCAGCGGTGCAGGCGTTCCGCCGCTCGCTGGAGCGGGACGGGTGGGCCGTCGCGCAGGCGCTCACCCCTGAGCGGCTGGCGAAGGCGCTAGCGAAGTGGTGGGCCAGCGATGGGTCCATGCCCGGCACCGGCTCATGGGAGGCCGATGGCGGCTGGTCTGCCGATGCCGCCGCCATCCTCGCCGCCCTCGCCAGCACGGAGGAGCCACGTCATGAGTGAGGCCATGACTGCGGTCGAGCCCGCCAAGGGGCAGCACTACCTCTGCCGGGGTTACAAGTCGCGCGAGGCGGCCATCGAGGAAGCCCGTCGTTCGCTGCGCTACGCGGCCGATCAGGCGCTGCAGGCACTGTTCGCCATTGACGCGGGTCAGGTCCGGGTCTTCCACCAGCGCGGCATCTACGTCCCGACGCGTCGTCAGGAGTTGATCGCTCTCGCCAGCACGGAGGAGCCGACGTGACATCGGAACTGGAGGCCATCGCGGCATTGCTGGCGGATACCACGCCGCGACCGTGGTTCGTGCCGTTCGATTACGACGCTGAGGCCGACGCGACCGCGATCCATGCGGGTGAGCCGGACTCGATCAATGAGGGGGTAGTGGCGTGGACGGTGCGCGAGGGGACCCCGTCTGGCAGTCGCGAAGAGACCGAGCGGAACGCCGCCCTGATCGTGGCCGCTGTCAACGCCCTGCCCGTCCTCCTCGACGCCCTCCGCGCCGCCGAGGAGCGCGAGGCGCGGCTGCGGTCCGAAGTTCGGGACGCGGTGAACGACCTCGCCCTGTACGGCGACCACCGCCAGTCGTGCGGAGTCACGGGCTTCGTCCTCCCGGTTCCCGAGTGCTCCTGCGGCTTCGATGTGGCGCTCGCCCGAGAGCCCCGTCCCGTCCGGACGGAAGAGCCGCGATGAGGAGCAACGTGGCGCGCTGGCGTCCGCCGCACAGCGAGGCGAACGTCTACCTGACGCCTGCCTATGTCCTCGAAGCCGTCCGGGCAGCCTTCGGTGGCTCGATCGGGCTCGATCCGTGTACCGAGCCGGACAACCCGACCGGCGCAGAGCGGTTCTACGCGCTTCCGACCAACGGGCTGGCTGAGTCGTGGGACGCCTCGACGATCTGGTGCAATCCGCCCTACGGCGATGCCCGCACTCCTTGGGTTCGTCGCTGCATCGAGGTCGGGCAGGCCGGTCGCTCGGCCGTCCGGCATCACCGTCGAGGAGAAGCACCGCTGGCTTCCGGCCAACTGCCCGAAGGCCGAGGAGCACGACCCGCTGCCGGCCGACTTCGACCCGTACCGCGTCCCGGTGTCGCGGACGCACGTGCAGGCTGTCCACGAGCCCTGCGGGCTCTGGATGAAGTGGCTGCGGCGATGATCCCGCGCTGGTGGAGCTGACGTGGAGGGGTCGATGAAGGAGTCGGGAACGATCACAGTGTCCGGGCCGCTGCGGCCGGCCCACGCCCACTCGCACCTGTTCGCCTGCACGAGCACCGAGCCGTGCGAGCTGGGGGAGCCGCACGTCTGCGTCCCCGACGAGGCTGCGCTGGCGCGGTGGCTGCGGCGAGCACCGGTACGACGACTGTTCGCTCGTCACCTCGGCGGTGGTGCCGCGCCGAACGAGGCGTACCTGCAGATGGCGACGACGCTGCTCGATGCCGTGGCAACCGAGGTCGCCACGAAGCCGTGGATGGGCTCTCGATGAACGAGATCGAGGCCATCGCGGCACGGGACGCGGCGGTAGCAACCATCGGGGGCACACACACGCTGTCCGAAGGCCACGACTGCTACCGCTGCGCTGCTGCCGACCGCCACGTCCTCCTCGCGCTGCTCAAGGACGCGCAGGACGACGAGGAGGCGCAGATCATCCGCGCCATCGCCGCCGAGCAGGAGGTGGCGCGGCTGCGGGACTTGCGGCTGGACGAGTTCGACATCGACGGGGCTCGGCAACGCAACGCCGAATGGCTTGCCGCTCGCGAAGCGGAGGCGGGTCCGTGGGAGCGCGCCGCAGCAAACGACCGCTACGAGTTGCTCGCGGCACTCGACGCCGCCCTCGCCAGCACGGAGGAGCCAGCCCCGACCGAGCCGGAGGCCGAGCGGCCGTGAGCGAGCGGGTGATTATGAGCGAGGAGGAGATAGCAGAGGGACGTCGCCTGCACGCGGAGAGGGGACGCATTCCGGGGTTGTGTCGGACATGCGGCCTGTACGCCGTGAACGTTGTGCATGACCCGCCCGAGTATCGAGCGTGGCAGATCGAGCACGTCTACCACATGGACTACTACACGTGGGCGGACGTCGGTTACCACCCGTTCGAGCCCGAGCCATGAAGCCCGCCATCCTCGCCGCCCTGCGAGACGAGCCATGATCTACGCCGGGGATGAGATCTACGGCGACGACATCACGTCGGGCTTCGACGATGACGAGCCACGCCGCTGCCGCCTCTGCGACGGCGAACTCGGCCCGAACGACTTCGATCTCTGCCGGGACTGCACGGGACTTCGCGGCTGCCCGGACGACATCTGCCACGGGCTCGGGTACTGCATGCATGTCTGGGGAGACACGGCGCCATGATTTGGGCCGCGCAGCGTGCTCGTGCCGCCCTCGCCAGCACGGAGGAGCCACGCCATGAGTGAGCCGATGGCCGAGTACGTCCGCCATCACCGCTGCTACAACGCCGACCCGAACGTGAGCATTGCCGACTGGGACCGGGGCATCCTCGCCATCGAGCGCGAGGCCCTGCCGTCCGTCGAGCGGCTGGCGAAGGCGCTGGCGAAGTGGTGGGCCAGCGATGGGTCCATGCCCGGCACCGGCTCATGGGAGGCCGATGGCGGCTGGTCTGCTGACGCCGCCGCGATCCTCGCCGCCCTCGCCAGCACGGAGGAGCCGCCCGACTTCGGGTTGCAGGAGATCACGCGGGGCGTCAAGGAGTAACGAGCCCACGCCGCTGCACTTGTAAGGTCGCTGCGATGGGTGCTACAGTCCGTCGCATCCTTCCCGGCGCCCACCGCCACAAAGGGCGCCGCGGTCCAGCCGCCTCACCAGCGGCCCCTCATGGGTGGGGGTAAGACTCTCCCGCGATGACCGCACGACGCTCCTCCGACGTTCCAGCGACTCCTCCGACGACTCCCGCGGACGCTGCCGCGACCCCTTCCGACGGTGCGATCGGGACTCCCGTCGACGCGCCGCAACAGGCTGCAACGACCAGACGCCCGCGCGCGCACGACTGGTGGCCGGCCTTCTTCGAGGCGTACGGTCAGGTCGGCAACGTGACCGACGCGGCCACCCGAGCCGGCGTGGAGGCGGTCACTGCGCGCAGTGCCAAGCACCGCTACCCGGAGTTCCGACAGCGGCTGGAGGAGGCGGAGGCCGCGTACTGCGACCGCATCCGGCGCGAGATCTACCGCCGCGCCGTGGTGGGCGTGGACAAGCCGGTGTTCGGCACGATCGTCGACGCGAACGGCAACCGGGTCACGGGGCAGGTGGGGACCGTCCGCGAGTACTCGGATCGCATGCTGGAGCTGGAGGCGCGGGCCAAGATGCCCGAGGTCTACGGCGAGCGCCTGCGGGTGGACGTGGCCAGCGAGGCGCGGCGCATCGCCCGCGAACTGGGGGCGACCCCCGAGGAAGAGGACGACGCCGTCCGCGAGGCCGAGCGCATCCTCCAGCACCGCCGCGAGGAGCTTCGCCGCAAGGTCTGACCGTACCCGTTGACAGCCTCGCGCGAGCCCGCTAAGGTGGTCCCCGACCCCCGGCGAGGGGACCCCGGTGAGCCCGGAGCGGATAGGTCCCGGCAGGGACAGCCGTGAGGGTGATCGCCGGCCCGCTTCCCCTCGCAGGCACCCGCCCGTCGACGGCGGACGAGGGTCGTCAGCGGGGCCAGCCACGAGTGACCCGAGGGCAGGACCGGAGGGCCAGCCACGAGTGGTCCCGCTGACGAGGGGGGCCGGCCGCAGGGTTGGCACCCCCGCAAGCTCGGTTCGGCGGGCAGCCTCGCGAGAGGTAACCGCCACGCCCGGAGGCATCCGGGAGGCACACGCCGACACGGTGACCAGCCGAGCGCGCCCGATCCCCCGGTGACGACCGGGGGATCGCCGCATCTGTACAGGAACGGGCTACCAATCTGTACAGATGGCGGGTAATCTGTACAGATGAACGCCAGCGAGTTCCGCACGGGCTTCCTCCGACTCGACGAGCCCGCGACGGTGACGGACGGGAAGTCCGGTCGAGTCATAGGGACGTGGTTCCCCGGCGGTCACGAGTGCGCCGGAGCGAAGGCGATGGCTGGCGCGGCGCTCGGGTCGATCCCGCAGGGGCGGATGCTCGCGCGCCAGTTCTCCGACATGGAGGAGCGCGCGGTCAGGGCCGAGCGCGAGCGCGACGAGGCGCTGGGAGAGATTGCCAACCTCAAGCGCCAGCTCGCGCAGCGTACCTCCGGCGAACCTCGGTACGCACCGGGTACGCCCGAGGCACCGGAACGTCCGAACCCGAGCAGGACGGAGGTAGGCGGGCTGTCGCGGGAGGCGCAGCGGGCGGCACAGGACGCGATCCTCGCGCGCGACCGCAGGCTGCGGTCGATCCTGCCGAAGCCGAAGGGGAAGGGCGAGTAGATGCCGACGCCGTGGTTCAAGCTCCGCATCGACGCGCTGGAGACAGAGCTGCGCAAGGCGAACGCGGATCTGTCGAACGCGCTGGCCCGCGTCGAGACGCTGGAGGCCGAGCTGCGCGAGGCGGTCGCGGAGCCGCAGGATCGGCCGGAGTCGAAGCCTCTGAACCCGGGGCCGGACCTCGACGCCTCGCCGTGGCTGCGGTGATCGTGCTGTCGCACCGAGCCCAAGGCGGGGGGCATCGTGGTCGAGGGCGCTGCACCGTCTGCGGCCGGCCCATTCATCAGTCGGTACGTCGAGCGGGGGACAGCATCCCGGTCTGCACGCACGCGGTTCCGTACCACGGACTCGACTGTCCGGAGCCGGCATTCCTGACTCCCGTCCACGTCTGGTGGCAGCACAACCCTAGGCGGATCGGGTGAGCCTCGACGCCTCGCTGATCGGCTACGAGGCGGCCAAGACGGCCATCGCCCGCAGCCGCAGCCGCGCGCAGGTCGACGACTCGCGCGTGGGCTGGCAGGCCGACCCGGTGGGCTGGGTCGAGACGCGACTGGGCGAGCGCATGTGGTCGAAGCAGCGCGACATCGCCACGAGCGTCAGGGACCACCGGCGCACGGCCGTCCACGCCGGGTTCGCATCAGGGAAGAGCTGGTCGGCAGCCCGGATCGCCGCGTGGTGGCTGGAGTCGCACCCGGCCGGGCAGGCGTTCGTCGTCTCCACCGCCACGTCGTTCGCGCAGGTGCGGGCGATCCTGTGGCGCGAGATCAACCGCGCGCACACGAAGGGCAAGCTCGTCGGGCGCGTGAACCAGACCGAGTGGTGGATCGACGAGGAGCTGGTCGGCTTCGGGCGCAAGCCGTCCGAGTACAACGCCGAGGCCATCTCGGGCATCCATGCGCGCTACGTGCTGGTCGTCATCGACGAGGCGTCGGGCGTCCCCTCGACGCTGTGGGACATGGCCGACGGGCTCGTGGCGAAC
>JAJYGO010000042.1 GCA_021785115.1 Chloroflexota bacterium
CAGCGCGGCGAGGCAGCTCCGGCCGTCGGCTGAGCGGGGAGCCGGGGCCGGCGCGGGAGAGCGCTGGCGCGGGACAGCGCCGGCCCGGGACAGCGTTGCCGCGGGAGGGCGCTGTCCCGGTCCTACGAAACCCGGAGCGTCCCCAGCATCTCGGCGCTGCCCGACACGATCACGGTCTCGCCGCTCCGGATCCGGCGCTCGGGGCCCGGATTGGCGGCGTAGCCGCCCTCGCCCAGCACCACCGCGAGCGTGAAGATGCCGAGCTCCCGCAGCTCGCCGACGGTGTGCCCCGCGATCGCGTCGCCCTCGCGCGCCGTCACCTCCTCGAGCGAGAAGGCGAGCTCGCCATGCGACATCGCCGCGTCGATGAACTCGACCACGCGCGGGCGCATCGCGAGGCTCGCGATGCGGTGGCCGGCCATCGTGTACGGCGAGACGACCCGGTCGGCGCCGGCCTGGCGAACCCGCGCCTCGGCCCCGGCGGCGTTCGCGCGTGCGACGACGAACAGGCGCGGGTTGATCGCTCGGGCCGACAGGATCACGTACACGTTGCTCGCGTCCGAGTCGACCGTCGTGATGAGCCCGCGTGCCCGCTCGATCCCCGCCGCCCGGAGCGTCGTCTCGTCCGTGGCGTCGCCCTCGACCACGAGGAGCCCCGCCTCGCGGGCCCGCCGGAGCGAGTCCGCCAGCACGTCGATCACGACGACCTGGCCGCCGTCGTGCCGCAGTTCGGCGGCAACCGTCGAGCCGACCCGGCCGTAGCCGCACAGCACGAAATGGCCGCTCAGCGCGTCGACCGCCTGCGCCATCCGCCTCGCCTCCCGCTTTCCGCTCGTCGCCTCGACCACGAGCGACTCCGCCACGACCCCCACGAAACCGAACAGGAGGCCGACGCCGAGCACCGCGAGGAGCATCGTCCACGCCTGGCCTGCCGCGCCGAGGGGCGCAACCTCCCGGAACCCGACGGTCGTCACGGTGATGACCGTCATGTAGAGCGCGTCGAGGGGCGTCCAGCCCTCGATGACGACGTATCCAGCCGTGCCGGCGAGCACGACCCCGACCACGACGGCCAGCCAGACCCGGATGTGCGACCGGCGGAACGGCGCCGGAAGCGACCCGCGATGGCCCGGGACCGGGTGCGCGGTCATCGCACGATCATCCCCCCGCGCTGCCCACCCGCACCGGCTCGCCCGCCTCGATCGACCGGTACGCCGCGTCGACGATCTCCACGGCCCGCAGCCCGTCGACGCCCGTGACCGCCGGTTGGCGTTGCTCGCGCACCGCGTCGACGAAGGCTTCGAGCATCGAGCGGTCGGAATCCGGCCCCCAGTCCGGCCACGAGATCCCCGCCTCTCGGGTGCCGTAGACGGCGAGGCGCTGCCGGAAGGCGTCGACCGTGATCGCCCCGCCGGTCCCGATCGCCGAGATCGAGAGCCCGCCCCACGTCGGGTACGAGCGCGGCTTGCTCCAGCTGCAGTCGATCGTCGCGAACGTCCCGTTGGCGAACCGGAGCGACACGAGCCCCCCGGTCTCGACCCCGTCGAAGTGCTCCTGCAGGATGCGGTTCGCGACCGCGTAGACCTCGACGACCTCCGACCCGAGCATCCAGCGGTACAGGTCCGCCAGGTGCACGACGTGGTCGGTCACGGCACCGCCGCCGGAGCGCGCCGGGTCGACGAACCACGCGGCATGGATGTCCGGCATGGCGCCGGTGTTCACGCCTTCGAGCGCCACGACCTCGCCGAGGCCGCCGGCCACGATCGTGGACCGCAGCGTCCGGACAGCCGGGTTCCAGCGCGACGGGAACGCGGTCATCAGCAGCACCCCGGCGCGCTCGCACGCGTCCACGATCGCGCGCGCGTCCGGAACGTTCGTCGCGAGCGGCTTCTCGCACAGGACGTCGACGCCCGCAACGGCCGCCTGCTCCACGAGGTCCCGGTGCTCGGCGTTCGGCGCGGTCACCACGACGGCGTCGACCTGCTCGAGGAGGCCGGCGACCGATCCGAACGCGCGCGTGCCGGCGCCTCCGGCGGCCGACGAGGCACGTTCGGGGTTCGCGTCCCAGATCCCGGCGAGGTCCACGCCCGGCAGATCGGCGAGCAGCGGCACGTACGACCTCGCGTGCACGTGCTCCATCGAGAGGACGCCGATGCGGACGTTGCCGGCTGCGGCGCGTCGTTCGTGCCCGGTCATCGCACCGCCTCCGCCGGATCGAGCCGGACCACCCGGCCGCCCTCGTGGGCCGACTGGTCGGCCGCAAGCGCCAGCCGGAGCGTCGCGAGGGCATCCTGCGCGCTCGTCCGGGTCGGTGTCCCGTCCACCATCGCCCTCGCGAACTCGGCCAGCTCATGCCGGAACGGGTCGCCGTTCAGCGACGTGTCCGCGAGCGCCGTGGTCGTGGCGCCATCGCCCGAGGCCAGCAGGTATGGCGTGACCGGCGCGGTGAACGCGGAGTCGTGCTCGATCAGGCCGTGGGAACCCGCGATCTCGAAGGCGGTCCGAAACGTCGGCGGCGCGTACGCCCAGGACGCCGAGACGTGGCTGATCGCGCCCGACGCGTGGGTGAGGATCGCGACGGCGTGGTCGACGCCCGCCTCCGGCCGATCGACGATCGCCGAGCGGCACTCGACCGCGACGACCTCGCCGGCCACCCACCGCGCGTAGTCCAGGTCGTGGATCATCAGGTCGAGGACGATCCCGCCCGACTTCGCGTGGTCGAAGAACCAGTGGCCCGCCGGCTGGCGCGGCCGAAAGCTCGCGCGGGTCAGGCGGAGCACGCCCGGGTCGCCGATCTGCCCGGCGAGGACGGCGTCGCGTGCCGCGACGTACTCGGGGAAGAACCGCACGACGTGGCCGACCAGCAGGCGGACGCCCGCCTCGCGGGCCGCGTCGAGCATCGCCTCCGCGTCGGCGGCCGTCCGTGCCATCGGCTTCTCGCAGATGACGTGCCGCCCGGCCTTCGCCGCCGCGATCGCGACCGGCGCATGCAGGTGCGTCGGCGTGCACACGTCGACGACGTCGACCGCCTCGAACAGCTCGCCGAGCGAGGAGGCCGTCGTCGCGCCGAAGCGACCCGCGAGCTCGCCGGCGCGCGCCGAGTCCACGTCGTACACGACGGTCGTCACGCCCTCCGCCGTCCACGCCCCGAGATGGGTCTCCCCGATGAATCCCGTCCCGACGATGCCGGCGCGAAGCTGCGCGCTCACGGTGTCACCGCCGGAACCGCGTCGAATCGCACGCGCTCCGCTCCTGTCGTTCGATCGGGCCCGCCGGCCGTCCACCGGCGCCTCCGTTCGCCGATCATAGGCGCCGGCGACCCCGACGGTCGCGGTCATGGCGCGATGGGCAGCCCCAGTTCGGCGAGCTCGCGACGCAGCGAGGCCGGGTCGCGGAACAGGATCGCGACGAGCCCGAGCCGCCCGGCCGCCGCCACGTTCGGTGCCGAATCGTCGACGTAGGCCGTACCCCCGGGCCGGAGGCCGTGGCGGTCGAGCAGCGCCCGGAACATCGCCGGGTCGGGCTTGATCGTCCCGAGGTCGCCCGAGATCACGATGCCGTCGAACCACGTGAGGAACGCGAACCGCTGTCGCGCGACGGGGAAGGTCTCCGCCGACCAGTTGCTGAGCGCATAGCAGGGCACCCCCGCCGCCCGCAGCTCGGCCAGGATCGCCACGGTCCCCTCGATCGCGCCGCCGAGCATCTCGTCCCAGCGCTCGTGGAACGCGACGATGAGATCGCGCTGCTCGGGATGGAGCCCGACGAGCTCGGCGACACCGTCTTCCCACGGCCGGCCGGCGTCCTGGCGCGCGTTCCACTCCGGCGTGCACACGTTCGCGAGGAACGCCTCCATCGCCTGTTCGTCGCCGGCGAACAGCCGCCGGTACAGGTGACGCGGGTCCCAGTCGATCAGCACGCCTCCGAGGTCGAAGACGACGGCGGTGATCCGGCCGGCAGCCGGCCTCACGTCCGGGGCATCGGCGACGGGGTCGCCACGAGCGTCTCGAAGAGGTGATCGAGAGTCCGGGCCGCGTCGTGGGTGAGGCCCGTGTGCACCTCGGACCGCTGGACGATCGTGCTGCTCGGAGAGGCGAGCCAGTGGAAGCGCTCGGGCCGCGCCATCCGGGCGATCGGGCCGGCAGACTCGTCGCCGGCCGCGATGCGCGCGATGGCCTCGAGCTCGGCCTCGATGTCCGCCGGATCACAGTCGGGGGCGAGCGCGGCGAGGCGGGCGCGATCCAGGTGGACCCGCGCCCCGAGGAACCGGAGCGGGCGGGCGAACACGACGATCCCGGCGTTGATGTACTCGCCCCGCTCCACGCGCGGGACGACGCGCAGCACGACGTACGCGAAGGGCACGCGACCCGCCACGCGGCTCGCCACACGACTCGTCACGGCCGAACCAGGGGCCACGTCGTCGTGCGGGCGCTCGTCGGGCGTCCGGCCGTCACGCCGCCGCGCGTCCACGGTCGGCCTCCTCCACGAACAGGCGCGGCTCGGCCAGCCGCCGGCACAGGTAGTCCACGTACGCCTGCCGGTGCGCAGCGGCGTCGCGGAGCAGCGGCTCGGGGTCGAGCCAGTCGTCCGGGATGCCGGCCAGGATCATCGCGAACACGTCGCGGTCGAGCAGCGGCGCGAGCCGCGCGTCGGCGTCCCGAATCGACGACGCGTATGGCAGCAGCACGTGGTGGCGGCTCTGCGGGAACGCCCGCATCGCGTGCGAGGCGGCGTCGCGCCAGGTGTGGTGGATGTAGAGCGCGCTGCCGTGGTCGATCAGCCAGAGCCGGCGGTGCCAGACAAGCAGGTTCGTGTTGCGGGGCGTGCGATCGACGTTCGTCACGAACGCGTCGAACCACACCACCTCCGCGGCGAGATCCGGGCCCGGCGCGAAGCCGGCGGCCGGGTCGAACCCGAGCGCCCCGGGCAGGAAATCGAGACCGGCGTTGAGGCCCGCGCTCCTGTGGAGCAGGTCCCGGATCTCGGGATCGGGCTCCGCGGCCGACAGCGCCGGATCGAGGTCGACGAGCACGATGTCCGGCACGCGCAGCCCGAGCGTGCGGCCGATCTCCCCCGCGACGACCTCGGCGACCAGCGCCTTGGTGCCGTGACCCGCGCCGCGGAACTTCACGACGTACAGGCCGTCGTCGTCCGCCTCGACGATGGCGGGCAGCGAGCCGCCCTCGCGGAGCGGCGCGACGTAGCGCGTGGCGGTCACGAGGCGTGGCATCACCCGAAGTCTAGGGGGGAGAGACCGCGTCTGAGACGCACGACCGGCGCCGTCGGCGCCGCACCCGTCGGATCGCCCGGCTCGAACGGCACCGCCTCCGATGCCCCATCGGCAGGCCCGGCGCGAGCGGAGGGGTATAGTCCCGGGATCGGTCGGGGCAGACGCTCGACCACACGACTGGCCCGCTCAGGCCACCGCATCCCGAGGCAGCGCCGTGCACGCAGGGCCCTCCTCGCCGAGCCGGGACATCGTCGGGACGCGGACGCTTGCCGTCCGCGGTGCCACCGTGCGCTCGCGACCCGATGCGCTCGCGGGCGAGGAACCGATGGAGATCCGCGCGGCGGGCCCGGGCCAGGAGCCCGTCGACGTCGCCGTGACGATGCGGACGCCGGGCCACGACGAGGAGCTCGCGGCCGGGTTCCTCGTCACCGAGGGGCTCGTCTCGCCGGACGAGATCGTCGGGTTCGATCTGGCCGACCCGGCCGCCGTCGCGCGCCCTGACAACATGGTCACCGTGCGCCTCGTCGGGCCGTTCGATGGATCCCGCGTCGCCGCCCGCAACTTCGCCGCGACCGCGAGTTGCGGGATCTGCGGGAAGGCGTCCCTGGACGCCGTCGAGACGCAGTGCGCGCGGCTGCCATCCGGTCCGACCGTCTCGCGGTCGACGATCGTCGCGCTTCCGCCGGCGCTGCGGGCCGCGCAGGAGGCCTTCGAGGCGACCGGCGGCCTGCACGCCTCCGGCCTGTTCGAGCCGGGAGGCCGGCTCGTGCTCGTGCGGGAGGACGTCGGGCGGCACAACGCGCTCGACAAGCTCGTGGGAGCGATGGCGATCGAGCGGCGCCTGCCGCTGCACGGGTCGGTGCTGCTCGTCTCGGGCCGCGTGAGCTTCGAGATCGTCCAGAAGGCCGCCATGGCCGGAATCCCCGTCACGTGCGCCGTCTCCGCGCCGACCGACCTCGCCGTCGACGCCGCCGAGCGACTCGGCATGACGCTCGTCGGGTTCCTGCGTGGCGACGGGTTCAACGTCTACGCGCATCCCGAACGGATCGAACTGGAGGTCTGACATGGCCGTCGTGCCGTCGCCGTCCGAGCAGGGCTCCGACTCGTTCCAGCCGCCCGAGCCCGAGGCAACCGGCGCGGCTCCCGTCCCGGAACCCGATCCCCACGCGGGCCCCCGCTCCCTGCACGCGGGGGCCGAGCCACACGCGCCGCGCCGCTCGCCGCACCTGCCGGTGCATGTCCCGAAGCGGCCGCGGTTCATCGCGCCGGACCTGTGGGCGGGCTGGAAGCCGAACGGGATCGGCGAGCTGAAGCCGAACCACTACCTCGAGATCGCGGAGACGGTCTGGGACAACCGCCGCGCGCTCCCCTATGCGCTCCGGATCCTCCGGAACGGCGTGTGCGACGGCTGCGCCCTCGGCGTCACGGGCTTCCACGACTGGACCATGGACAGCGTGCACCTCTGCACGACCCGGCTCAGCCTCCTGAAGTACAACACGGCGCGCCCGTTCGACCACGCGCGCCTCGCCGACGTCGAGTCCCTCCGGGGCATGGACGGTGCCGCGCTCCGCGACATGGGACGGCTCGCGTACCCGATGCTCCGACGCCGCGGCGAGCGGGGGTTCCGGCGCGTCAGCTGGGATGTCGCGCTCGACCTCGTGGCGGACCGGATCAGGGCGGCCGGCCCGGACCGGACGGCGTTCTACCTGACCAGCCGCGGCATCACCAACGAGGTCTACTACGTCGCCCAGAAGGTGGCCCGGTTCCTCGGGACGAACAACATCGACAACGCCGCGCGCGTCTGCCACTCGCCGTCGACGGCGGGGCTGAAGAAGGCGCTCGGCGTGGGCGCGACGACGATCTCGTACACGGACGTCCTGCAGAGCGATCTCGTCGTGATCTTCGGCGCAGACGTGGCCAACGCGCAGCCGGTGTTCATGAAGTACCTGTACCTGGCGCGCAAGGGCGGCACGAAGGTCGTCATGGTCAACCCATACCGCGAGCCGGGCATGGAGCGGTACTGGGTGCCGTCGAACGTCGAGAGCGCGATCTTCGGCACGAAGATGACCGACGACTGGTTCCATGTCCACACGGGCGGGGACGTGGCGTTCATCAACGGCGTGCTCAAGGTCCTCATCGCGGAGGGCGGGATCGACGAGCGGTTCATCGCGGAGCACGCGGCGGGGTTCGAGGAGCTGCGCGCATCGCTCGACCACCAGTCGTTCGACGAACTGGAGCGCCTGAGCGGGACGTCGCGTGAGGACATGGCCCGGTTCGCGCGGCTGTACGCGAAGGCGCGGTGCGCGGTGCTGGTCTGGGCGATGGGCATCACGCAGCATGTCCACGGCAGCGACAACGTTCGCGCCATGGTCAACCTCGCGCTCGTGCGGGGGAACGTCGGGCGCGACGGCGCGGGCCTCATGCCGATGCGAGGGCACTCGGGCGTGCAGGGCGGCGCAGAGATGGGCGCGTACGCGACGGTGCTGCCCGGCGGCCTGCCGGTCACCCCGGAGAACGCGGCGGCCCTGTCGGAGCAGTACGGGTTCCCCGTCCGCGGCGAACGGGGCCTGTCGGCCGCGGAGATGGTCGAGGCGGCGGGGCGCGGCGAGATCGACGTGCTGTACTCGAGCGGCGGCAACTTTCTCGACGTACTGCCCGATCCGGAGCAGGTCCACGATGCCCTCGAGCGCACGCCGCTGCGCGTTCACCAGGACATCGTCGTGACGTCCCAGATGCTGCTCGACCCCGGCGACGCGGTCCTGCTGCTCCCGGCGCGGACGCGGTACGAGCAGGCGGGGGGTGGCACCGAGACGACGACCGAGCGGCGCGTCCTCTTCAGCCCGCACATCCCGGGCCCGAAGGTCGGCGAGGCCAGGAGCGAGTGGGAGATCTTCGTCGACCTCGCGCACCGCGTCGACCCGCAACGCGCCCACCTCGTGGACTTCCGGAGCGGGCGCCAGATCCGCGAGGAGATCGCGAACGTGATCCCGATGTACCGCGGCATCGAGCGCCTGCGGAAGTCGGGCGACCAGTTCCAGTGGGGCGGCGCCCGCCTGTGCGACGGCTGGGTCTTCCCGACGCCGGACGGCCGCGTCCACTTCGACCCCGTCGAGCCACCCGAGATGGCGATCCCGGAGGGACACCTCCGGCTCTCCACGCGTCGCGGAAAGCAGTTCAACTCGATGGTGTTCAAGCGGACCGACCCGCTGACCGGCGCGAAGCGGGACGCGCTGTTCATCTCGCGGGAGGACACCGAACGGCTCGGGCTCTGCGAGGGAGACCGGGTGCTCGTGCGGTCGGAACATGGCGAGGTCGAGGCCCGGGTGAAGGTGTCCGCGATCCGCCAGCGCAACGTGCAGATGTTCTGGCCGGAGGCGAACCCGCTGATCCAGCCGGGCCTCCGCGACCCGGTCGCCCTGGTGCCGGACTACAACGCGACCGTGGAGGTGCTCCCGGTCGGCGCAGCGGCCGCGC
>JAJYGO010000463.1 GCA_021785115.1 Chloroflexota bacterium
TCCGCGTCGTGCTCCGCCGACACGACGATGGTCCAGCCGGTCGCGATCGATCCGTCGCGACGGGAGAACTCGGCGCGATCCTCCGCGTAGGTGACCTCGTAGCTGTCTGCCTCCACCCCGCTCGGCTGATGGCCGGCCGACCACACCGCGCCGGTGTGCACGTCGCGCAGGAAGAGGTAGCTGCCCCATGAGTCACGAGTCACGTCCTCGCGCCAGCGGGTCACCGCCACGTTGCGCCAGCGGCTGTAACCGGATCCCGCGGCCGTCACCATGACCGCGTACCGCCCATTCGACAGCACGTGCGTGCGCGGGATCGCATCGTAGGGCGAGGCGAATCGACGGAGGACCGGCGGCACGAGGTCGCGCACATCGGCGGCGCTCTTCACCTCCTCGGCACGTGGTCGGGCCACGAGCACGTCGCGCGGTATCCGCTCCTGGAGGAGCAGCTCCGTCGCCTCGATGATCGGGTCGGCGTGGAAGCGCTCCACCATCACGCGGTCATTGAGGACGTTGCCGAGGGCCACCAACGCCATCCCCTGGTGATGGGCCATGTAGCTCTTCACGATCACGACCGACGCCCCTTCGGGAAGCCGGCGCGCCGTGTAGTCGAGCGCCTCCCGGAAGCCGTACCGCCCGCCCGCTCCGGCGCCGCTCAGCCGGGCGAAGTTGCGGGCCGCGGCCTCCGGCCGGATCATCGCCCCGAGGGCGGTCGCGTACGGGGCCACGACGACATCCTCGCCCAGACCCCGCTTCAGGCCGAGGCCAGGCACGCCGAAGCTCGAGTACTGGTACGTCCGCTCGAGGTCGCGCGCGTTGAATGCCGACTCGGAGATGCCCCAGGGCACCCCGCGCTCGGCCGCGTAGCTCATCTGGCGGGCCACCACCAGCCGGTACGTGTGGTCGAGCAGGCTGCGGGCGGGAGCGCGCATCACGAGGGCGGGCATCAGGTACTCGAACATGGACCCGGACCATGAGATCAGGGCGGAGCCACGACCGACCGGCGTCAGTGCGCGGCCCAGCCGGAACCAGTGGTCCGTGGCCACATCCCCCTTGGCGATCGCGAGGAAGCTGGCGAGGCGGGCCTCGGAGGCGAGGAGGTCGTAGCAGCTCGGATCCAGCGAGCCGTCCCAGACCCGAAACCCGACCGAGAAGAGCTTGCGGGTCGGGTCGAACAGGAAGCTGAAGTCCATCTCCCGGAAGCGTTGCTGGGCCTGGTCGGCGATCGCTCGGAGTCGCCGCACGAGCATCGCCGAGGCCGGCGATCCGTCGCCGGTCTCGGGAACCGGCGCATCGGACAGCTCGGCGATCGTCGGGAAGGCGGTCGCCCCCGGAGGGGCCTGGAGCAACGCGAGGTCTCGAACATGGCTGCTCACGGCCAGCCGAGTCGCCTCGGCCCAGGTCACCAGGTCGCTCTCGGCACCCTCTCCGCGCTCTGCGGTGAAGGCCGCGGCCACGTCCGACAGCGTGCGCGCGTAGGCGGAGAGCTCGCCCAGGCGGACCGCCCACGCCTCGGGCGTCCCGGGGACGACGGCGCTGGCCCCTGCGGGCGGCTCGAGGGCTTCGTCGAGGTGCCGCCGGGTAATCGTCTGGCTTCTCCGGTCGTCGCCGATCGCGCTGGCAGCCTCGCGGGTCAACGCGATCACGTCGTCGATCCCGGCCAGCGCGGCGGCGACCGGAAGCGGCTGGTCGATCATCTGGCGGCAGGCGTTGGACAGCGCGAGCAGGTGGCCGGCGAGATTGCCGCTGTCGACCGACGACACGTAGGCCGGCTCGAGCCGGTGCAGGTCGCGCGTGTCGTACCAGTTGTACAGGTGCCCGCGGAACCGTTCGAGGCTGCCGATGGTCGCGAGCGTCGTCTCCAGGCGCTCCGCCATCTCGAGCGTCCCGATCCAGCCGAAGTCGCGAGCCGTCACGATGGCCAGCAGGTACAGCCCGATGTTCGTCGGCGAGGTCCGATGGGCGACGACGGGCGCAGGATCGTCCTGGAAGTTGTCGGGCGGCAGCCCATGGTCCTCCGGGCCGACGAAGGTCTCGAAGAACCGCCAGGTCCGGCGGGCGGTCCGACGGAGTGCCCCGACGTCCGCTGCCGAGAGCTGCTCTGCGGCCGATTCGGGGGGTGGCAGGCTGACCCATCGGGCGACGAGGGGCGAGAGCAGCCACAGCAGAACGAACGGCGCGGCGATCCAGCCCGCGCCCGGCTTGGCGGCGAGGACGAGGATCGCGGTAGCGGCCGCGATCGCGACGCCGCCCGCCATCTGCCGGTAGAACCCCGCGAAGTCGAGGTCGCAGCTGGCCCTGGCCTGGGCGTCGGTCGTCCATTCGAGGAGGTTCCGCCGGGTGACGTACAGCCGCGCCAGGGTTCGCAGGATCGCGTCGAGCATCAGCCATGCCTGGTGCGCGAGGAGCGTGAGGCCGAGGCCCGCCTGGGCCGCGGCGAGCACGACGTCCGCGCCGATGGCTCGCAGGTGGCTGCGCTTGGAGATGCCGCGCCGGCGCGGGAGCAGTCCCGCCATGACGGGCAGCGCCGCGGGGACGATCACCGCAGCCAGGACGAACGCGGTCCACAGGCCGGCCGGGATCGAAGGGAGCGTCCAGGCCGCGACGAGCGTGGCCAGTGTGAGCGGGGCGGACACGGTCCGGCGCAGGTTGTCTACCATCTTCCAGCGGGCGATGCCAGGGATGGAGCTCCGGCTCCGCTGGCCGGCGGCGTCGTGGGCCCGGCCGAGGATCCACGGCAGAAGCTGCCAGTCCCCGCGCGCCCAGCGGTGCTGGCGGGCCGCCGAGACCAGGTAGTTCGAAGGGGATTCATCGAAGAGCTCGACATCGGTCACCAGCCCCGCCCGGGCGAAGACGCCCTCGAACAGGTCGTGGCTCAAGAGCGCGTTCTCGGGCACCCGGCCCGCCATCGCCGCGCCGAAGGCGTCGAGGTCGTAGATCCCCTTGCCGGTGAAGCTCCCCTCCCGGAACAGGTCCTGGTAGACGTCGGAGACGGCGGATGCATACGGGTCGATCCCGGCCGATCCGGAGAAGATCCGCTGGAAGATCGATGCCTCGTGCTCGGCCGGGAGCGTCGAGGTGATCCGTGGCTGGAGCACGCCGTAGCCCTGGGTCACCCGGCCGACCCGCGAATCGAAGCTCGGCTGGTTGAGCGGATGGGCGATCGTCCCCACGAGGCGCCCCACCGCGCCCCGGGGCAGCCGCGTATCGGCGTCGAGCGTGACCACGTAACGCACGTCCGCCGGCGGGGTCGACGCGGGCCGCCCGGTGGTCAGGATGCCGGTCGTGGTCGAGCCGCGCAGGAGGGCATTCAGCTCGTCGAGCTTGCCGCGCTTGCGCTCCCAGCCCATCCAGCAGCCCTCGGCCTCGTTCCAGGTTCTCTTCCGGTGGAAGAGCAGGAACCGGGCGCCTCCCCCGGGAGCCTCGCCGTGGCGCTCGTTGAGCCGGTCGATGGCCGCCGCCGCCGCCGCGAGGAGATCATCGTCGCCGGGGACGTGCTCGGTCGGGGCGTCGAGCCAGTCCGACAGCAGGGCGAACCGAAGATCGCCCTCGCGGTTCCCCAGGTAGTGCACCTCCAGGTCGCCGACCTGGGCCTCGACATCCGCCTTGCTGGTGAGGAGCGTCGGCACGACGACGAGGGTTCGCAGCCGGGACGGCACGCCATCGTCAAGATCGAGCCGCGGCAGCGTTCTCGGGCCCAGCACGCTGGTGACCGCCCGGTTGACGAGGGCGATCGCGAGGTCGGATGCCGGAGCGAGCGCGAGGATCGCGACCACGAGGATACCTGCATCGGCGGCGCCTCCATTCCCTGACAGCAGGAGTGGTACGGCGAGGATGAGCGCCGTGAACAGCGCGAACGTCCCGAGATAGCCACTCGTCGCGCCCCGGACATAGGCGCGTCGCAGCCGGACCGCCAGCGGCACTCGAACGTGGAGGGCGCGCTCGAACGCGAACCGGCCATCGGACACCAGGTAGTAGCCCGGATCTCGGCGTCGAGCCGCCAGGGACGAGTCGATGTCGTCATCCGGCGGCGCGGCGTCCGCCATCGCCGTGGCCTCCCGGGCGACCTCGACCTCGGTCCGTCCCGAACCCCGTGCCAGCTCTTCGACAGCGTGCCGGTAGCGATCTCGAGTCGCGAAGTCCATATCCCCGAACGAACTTCGTGCACGAAGGACCTCGTCGGCCAGGCTGACGCTTTCGACGAACTGCGCCCAGTCGAACCAGGACAGGAGGCGCATGCTCGTGATCACGTTCCGGACGGTCACGTTCATCGAGGCCTGCCGCTGGTGCTCGAGGCGAACCAGCTCCTCGGCGGTGGTCCCCTGGGCCGCGAGGAGCTCCTCGAGCCAACCGAGGGCAGGTGTCACCGCCGGGTCCTGGTCGCGCAGTCGCTGGAAGAGCTGAACCCGGCCGGCCCTGGGCAAGACCGTGCCCAGGAGCCGGCGCAGCGACGCCGGGGCGACCTGTGGGTTCTCACTGTCAAGGCCGAGGAGCCTGTCGGCGAGCTCGTCCGCCTTCTGCCGTGCCGCGCGGCCTCGCACGATCTGCTCCGCCAGGCGGCGGAGGTTCTCGACCAGGATGATCCGCAGGCTGATCGCGATCGCCCAGAGCTCCCCGATCGTCAGCGGCTCGACTCGCTGGTAGGCACGCACGAAGCGGCGCAGGCTGTCCGGGTCGAAGCGGCTGTCGGTGTGCGCGACATACGCCCACGCGAGACCGAAGACCCGTGGGTATCCCTGGAGATGGCCCTCCGCGATCTTGGGGAGCTCGCGATAGTAGCCCGAGGGCAGGTCGTCGCGGATCTCGCGCAGCTGCTCATCGACGATGTGGAAGTTGTCGACGAGCCATTCCGCGGCCGGCGTGATCGACCGCTCTTCCTTGATCGCCCGGGCGAGCGCGCGATACGACTCGAGCAGGACACGGCCATTCTCGGCGACGCGGGGCCGGATCGCGCGTCCCCGGCCGGGCTCGCCGGTGACCGCCTGGGCGGCGGCGAGGCTCTGCGCGTGCTCTTCCAGCCGCTCCACGCTGAAGAGCTCCGCGAGGATCGGCTCTTCGAGCTCGTCCTGCGAGACATCCGGCCTGCGAATCCTGGGCGGTCGGTCGCGGAGCCCCTGGATCGATCTCACTACCACGCTCACGAGACAGCTGGGACCCAGCTGTCGTCGCCTCGTTCCCGTGACGGGACGATGATACGGGCCGTGGGCGGGCACGCCAAGCCGTCGAGTCGCCGGCAGCGTGCCGGATCCCGGAACCGGACCGGGTCGCGGATCAGCGCTGCGCGTGTGAGGACGCCACATCGCCGAAGACGTGCCTCGGACCCAGGACCGTAGCGCGGCGCGGCGGCGCCGTCTTCGGCCTCGGCCGGGGCGCCGCTGCCGGTGCAGCCCCTGGTGGTGCAAGTCCGGCTTACGCGCCGTTAGCCACGACATGCTTATCCGCATGTTTCAGCAGACCACAAGATGTAGTGATCCTGCCGGTCCGGCGGTTAGGCTGATCGCAGGGCGTCGCGGCGCGACGTGATCTCGCTCGCTCGGCCCGAGAGGTCCGCGAACTCGAGGTCGCCCGCCCGCATCCGCTCCAGCCAAGCATCCTCCCAGTCCACGAGATCGTCCCGAAGTTGCGCCCACTCCCGCGTCGGGGCGCGCTTCTTTCGCAGGCGGCCGACCCGTGGCGCGAGGTTGCGCACCATCTGATCGCGCTTTCTTGCGTCCGCTACCGCTCGCTCGCCGAGGCGCCGGAACTCCGTGGCGTGCTCGTCGAGGGTGCGATCGAAGGCCCACCACACCGGCAGGGGCGGTCGGCGGAGGACCACGGACCACCAGAACGGCCAGCTGCGCCTGATCAGTAAGGGCGACCAGAGGAGCAGCGACGCGAAGGCGAGCAGGTCGCACGCCGCGTTGGCTGGCCAGGGCAGCACGAGTGCGACCGCTGCCAAGCCGAGCGTCGGGATCGTCGAGGACGCGAAGGCGAGCGCATCGCTCAGGTTGTCCGTCCCGGAGAGAAGCTGGATGGCGAGGAGGCCGACCAGCGTGAGCCAGGCGGGCGGAACCCTCAGCGACGACACCTGCCCGAGGACGGCCAAGCCGACGAACGCGAGTGCCGCGAAATACCCAAGGAGGGCGACGGTCCTCAAGAAGCGCAAACCGCCCATCAGGACGAGTGATCTCGCGGCAGGGTCGGCGCCATCATCACTCTGGACATTCCTGTCCGCGTGGCTCGCTTCTGGTCGCGCCGCTTCCGGCGGGCTGGTGCCTCGGCTGGGGGATTCGGGAAGCGCGTGCTCGTCTGGCCGGTCGCTCGTCCGCGACGACGCGTCGCTCCAGGCCCCAGGGGCGCGTGGATCTGCTCGATAGTGGATGGCGGCTGGGTGGTGCTGAGGCCGAGGAGGGTCGCAAAGCCGGCCTTCGGGCGGTAGCGGCGATTGAACCGGAAGACAAACTCGTCGAGGTAGGCGTCGAGGTGATCCGCACCGACCCCGTGATGCGTGCCGCGCAGCCAGGTCTTGAGGTTCGAGATCACCCGATCCACGCCGGGGACGGCGCTCGGCTCCCGTCCGAGCCGCTTCAGTGCGGCCTGCGAGACCGAGAGGTGCGTGTAAAGCTCGGGCTCGAGCCCGTTGTAGCCGGCCCACGCATCGCTGATCACGACCGACCCGGGCTCGATGTTGCGCTTGATGAAGTCGTAGAGCGTGTCGCTGCTGTCGTCGGTGATGATCTCGAGCCGGAGCCGGCCGAGCGACTTCTCGCGTCGCTCGACCGCGACGGCGACCTCCAGTGCTCTACGCCCGCGACGTTGGCGACCGCCCTTGAGGCCGGCTTGTCTGCCACCGACCCAGGTCTCATCGGCCTCCACGGTACCGGACAGTCGCGTCCGATCAGGATTGACCATCGCCCGGCGGAGCTTGTGGAGCATCACCCAAGCCGTTCCGAAGCTCGAGAGGCCGAGTTGCGACTGGAGTTGGAGGGCGGAGATGCCAGGCTTGAGCGAGGTCATCAGGTAGGCGGCGGTGAACCACGTCAGCAGCGGCAGTCGCGTCCGATGGAGAACCGTGCCAGAGGTCGCACTGGTCTGCTTGCGGCAGTTCCGGCATTGCCACACTCGCCGGCCCTCGAGCAGGGGAGCGGCGTCCGCCCCGCATGCGGGACACCGGAAGCCGTCGGGCCAGCGGGTCTCCACGAGGTAGCGCAAACAGGCGGCGTCGTCAGGAAAGCGGAGGTGAAACTCCGCAAGGGTCCGCGGGTAGTCGCCCGGCGTTCGCCCTCCCATACGCCGACACTACATCTTGTGGTCTGCTGAAGCAACCGGATAAGCAAAAGCCACGATTTCACCGCGCGCCAATCTCCCGGGGCCGCCCGTTTACCCGCGCGTGAGACCGTTCGGATCGACCCAAAGCCGAAGCACCTTCAGGGGGGTACGACATGCTCAGACGGTTCAGCGGTCGAGTGCGCGCGCTCGTCGTCCTCGCGTCGGTCGCGGCGCTCGGTGCATCAGCGGCCTCCCCGGCGGGACTGGCTGTTGCCGGCACCCATGCCGCCCAGCAAGCGGTCACCGTGGCCAGCGCCACTCCGATCCGCCACCTCGTGGTGATCTTCCAGGAAAACGTGTCGTTCGATCACTACTTCGCCACCTACCCGAACGCGACGAATCCACCTGGAGAACCGCCGTTCCGGGCCGCGCCGGACACGCCGACGGTGAACGGGCTGACGGCGGCGCTCCTCACCGACAACCCCAACACGGTCAACCCCCAGCGGCTGGACCGCAGCCAGGCCATCACCTGCGACCAGAACCACGGCTACACGGCCGAGCAGAGCGCGTTCGACAACGGCCTGATGGACAGCTTCGTGCAGAGCACGGGCGCCACCTACGGCTCGTGTGATCCCAGCCAGGTGATGGACTACTACGACGGCAACACCGTCACCGCCCTCTGGAACTACGCGCAGCACTTCGCCATGAGCGACAACTCCTACGGCACCACGTTCGGCCCGTCGTCGCCCGGGGCGGTCAACGTGACCGCCGGCAATACGTACGGCGCGATCTGCGGCCCGAGCTCCGCGGTCTACAACGCCTCCACCTGCTCCGGCGCAAGCGCCACCAACCTTCCCGCGGCCGGCCCACAGTCCGCGCAGCCGCAGGGGGCCGGGACCATGTACAGCGACGCCGACCCCTACTACGACGTCTGCTCGTACAGCGAGGACAGGAAGGCCGCCAGCAGCACCATCGAGATGGGCGGCCAGAATATCGGTGACCTGCTGACCGCTCACCACGTCACATGGGGCTGGTTCCAGGGCGGGTTCGCGAGCCCGGGCTACGTGGCAGGGCAGCCGTCGAGCGACGACCTGGCGAACGTGTGCAGCGGCACCACGACCAACGTCGGGGGCGCCGTGGTGAAGGACTACATCCCCCACCACGAGCCGTTCCAGTACTACGTTTCGACCGCCAATCCCGCCCATCTGCCGCCCACGTCGATCGCCGCCGTTGGCCATGACGACCAGGCGAACCACCAGTACGACCTGCGCGACTTCTGGGCGGCGGCGGACAGCGGCAACCTGCCCGCGGTGTCATACCTCAAGGCTCCCGCCGCGCAGGACGGGCACGCCGGCTACTCGGATCCGCTCGACGAGCAGACCTTCCTGGTCGACACGATCAACCGATTGGAGGCGCTGCCCACGTGGAGCAGCACGGCGGTCGTG
>JAJYGO010000462.1 GCA_021785115.1 Chloroflexota bacterium
TCGAGGATCTGCTGGCGGTTGACGGCGCAGGCAATGGCGAGGCGGTTGTTGACGTTGGCCAGCGGTCCGGTCTTGTCCTGGAGCATCAGCGCCCGGTAGGTGAGATCGAGCACCTTCTGCACCGGGTAGTTGCTCGGCAGATGGGTCGCGATCTGGGGCTGCGTGAGCAGGCCGACCTGGACCGTGCCCGCCTGCAGGGCCGACGCGATCGACTGCTCGTTGGGGATGGTCGAGATCTTCACGCTCCCGAGCGAGACCGTCCCGTTCCAGTAGTCGGGGTTTGCCTTGACGGTGAACGAGTCGTTGGGCACCCAGCTGACGAACGTGAAGGGCCCCGTTCCATCGGGCTGGGTTGCGACCGTGCCGTTGGCGATCGCCGAGGCCGAGAGCATGGCGAGGTTCGTGGAGGTCAGGCCCGAGATGATCGACATGTCCGGGCGGCTCAACACGAACTGGACGGCGTTCGGGCCCTCCGGTACCACGCTCTTGACGCTCGCGAGATACGAGGCGGCCGCGGCACCGGTCTTCGGGTCCTGCAGCCGCTGCACGGTCGCGACAACGTCCGCCGAGCTGAAGGTGTGGCCATCATCGAACTTGACGCCCTGCCGCAGCTGGAACGTCACGGCAAGGTGGTCGCTGGAGAACGACCAGCTCGTGGCGAGGGAGGGCACGATCTGCAGCTGCTGATCGAACTTGACGAGCGTGTCATAGACGAGGCCGAGCGCCTGCACGTCGAGGAAGTTGGTAGCGACCTGCGGGTCGAGCTTCTGCACGCTCATCGTCGAGGCCACGACGACCGAGGCCCCCGCGCTCGCGCTGGCGGCCGGCGCGGCACTCGTCGCGGCGCTCGTCGCCGCGGGCGCGCTGGCTGCAGCGGCCGCGCTGCTGGCCGGCACCGGCGTGCTCGCTGACGTGCACCCGCTGAGGGCCACGAGCAGGCCCACCGACACGGCCCCGACCGCTCGCTTCCCGAGCCTTTGACCCCACCGCATGGTCACCACCTCCTGAGTCCCCGACGCCTTCGGCATCGGGTATGCTGTGGCATGTTACAACTGATGACAACGGAACGAACCAGCGAATCGACGGCGTGCCGCCGGGAGCAGGCGCCTGAGGATGGGAGGATCGCTCGTGACACCGCGGAGAAACGTCTCGCCCACGGCACGTGAGCGTGGCGGCGGGCAGAACGCGGCTAGCTCGACAGCACCAACCAATGCGTTGACGACTGACCAATCAGCGCCATTGGTACTATCCACTGACACGCCTGGCCCTGCTCCGGAAGCCGGCGCGCCTGCGCGTCCGTCCCAGCTGCCCGAGGCACCCGCGCTTGCCGGCGCCGGGCGGCTCAAGTACCGCGACCTGTACGAGACGCTCGCGCAGCAGCTCGACCGATTGGCGCCGGGTGCGCCGCTCCCAACCGAGCGGGAGCTGTGCGAGGTGTACGGCGTGTCCCGTCCCACGGTGCGCCGCGCGCTCCGGCAGCTTGAGACGGAGCAGCGCATCCTGCGTCAGCAGGGCCGGGGCACGTTCGCCGCCCGACCGAAGATCGACCTGGCGCTCGAGCTGACGAGCCTCTCGGAGGACATGCTGGCGCAGGGCGTGGTGCCGGGTGCCAAGCTCATCGACGTGAGCCGCCTGCAGGCCGACGCGGACATCGAGGCGCGGCTCGGCCTGGAACCGGGCGGCGAGGTCCTGCGCGTGGAGCGGCTCCGGCTGGCCGACGGCGATCCGGTGGCCATCGAGGTCCTGTTTGTGAGCACGGCGCGTTTCGATGGGATCAGCGCCGCGCTGGGCCTCGGCAAGTCCTTCTATCGCCTGCTCCACACCGACTACGGCGTGGAGCTCGCATCGGCGGAGGAGACGATCGAGGCCGCCGCGGCGGGACCCCGGGAGGCCGAGCTGCTCGAGATCCCGCCCGCCTCACCCGTGCTGCTACTGTCGCGTCGCACCGTCGACACGTCGGGCCGGCCCACCGAGTATGTGCGCTCGGTGTATCGCGCCGACCGCTTCCGGCTGCGCTCGTTCCTCGAGCGCCCGGCCGCCTCGCGGGCGCCGCTCGATCGCGCCCCGATCCTGCGCCTGGCGACAGCCGCCGATGTGCCCGAGGCTGCCCGCGTGTTCGTCTCCGCGTGGCGGAGCGCGTATCCAGGCATCGTCGACGAGCGCATCCTCGCCTCGCTGGACGAGGCCGAAATCGCGGCATGGATCCACAGCCTGATGCGCTCGCCCAACCAGGCCACGGTGGTGGCGGTCTCGGGCGAGGGCAGGATCATCGGCTTCACGCGGTTCGGCGAGGACCCCGAGGACACCCGGCGCGGGCAGGTGTTCTCGCTCTACGTGGATCCCGAGGAGGCGCGCCACGGCGTCGGGCGGGCGCTGCTGCTGCGGGCCCTCGACGCGCTCGCCGAGCACAACAGCCGCGTGGTCACGCTCTGGGTGTTCGAGGCGAACGCCGCCGCGGTTGCCTTCTACCGCTCGCTCGGCTTCGTCCCCGACGGCGCTCGCCGCGAGGAACCCCAGTACGGGGCCCCGGAAGTCCGGCTGGTCCGCCACGCGGCTCCGATCAGCCGTCCCTCGCGCACGCACAGCAGCGCCGCCTCCCCCTCGCGCCAGCGATGACGGTCGCGGGCGACGCGCTGCTCCACGTCGACGTTCGCGCCGATGCTGCCGGCCGACCCTCGCAGCCCGGTCCGCTCGTCGACGCTCTCACGACCCTCCTCGGGGCGGGGTACCCCCCCGGCCTCGCCCTCGCCGTCGTCGACCCACGGGGGCCGCTCCTGACCGCGTACGGCGGGTGGGCGTGCGTGGTTGGCGATCACGTGCCGGTCGCCCGCGAGACGCTGTTCGACCTCGCCTCGCTGACGAAGGTCGTGGCCACCGTGCCGCTCACGCTCGTGCTGAGCCAGCGCGGCCTCTGGAGCCTCTCCGATCCGGTGGCGGCGTGGGTCCCTGAATTCCCGCGCACTGACACGACGTTGTGGCACCTGCTCACGCACACGTCGGGACTGGTCCCCCACCGCGCCTTCTACCTGACGCAGCGCGGCGAGGGTGCGACCCGTAGAGCCGTGTGCGGGGAGGCGCGCGCGAGCCGACCGGGCGACGAGGTCTCCTACAGCGATCTCAACTTCATGCTCCTCGGCTGGGCCCTCGAGCGCTGCGCCGGCGTTCCGCTCGACAGGCTGTTTCGGCACGAGGTCGCCGAACCGCTCGGGATGTCCGACTCGCGGTTCCGGCCACCCGCCGGGGCACGGCGCCGCACGGCGGCGACCGAGCTCGACGGCGACCAGCGTGCCGTGACCGGGCTCCTCTGGGGCACGGTCCACGACGGCAATGCCTTCGCCCTCGGCGGCGTGGCGGGCCATGCGGGGCTCTTCGCGCCGCTGATGGACGTCGCGTCGTTCGCCCGCGCCCTGCTGGATCCGCCGCGTCACCCGGCACTCACCGAGGCCTCGATCGCGGCGATGACGACACGCCAGGCGGGCCACCCACCGGACGTGCGCGGGCTTGGCTGGCGACTCGAGCCGAACGGCTGGGGCGCTTGGCCGGAAGGGACCTACTGGCACACCGGCTTCACGGGCACCTCGCTCCTGGTTGCGCCGGCACGCGGCCTGGCCGTCGCGCTCTTGATGAACGGCGTGCATCCGCAACGCCGCCCGGACGAGCAGATGGCCGTCCGGTCCCGTATCCATTCGATCATCGCGGAGGTGTGCGCATGAGCGAGCCCGGCGGTGAGTCGCTCGGGAGCCTCTCGACCGAGCAGGTCCGCCCGGAACTCCGCGACCTGGATCGCATGCCCGTCGACCAGCTGGTCGCCCTCATGACCGCCGACGCACGCCGGGCGCCGGAGGTGGTCGTCTCGGCCAGCGGGGCGATCGCCCGGGCGGTCGAGGCGATCGTCGAGCGACTCGAGCGCGGCGGGCGCCTCGTGTACGTCGGGGCCGGGACGGCGGGGAGGCTCGGGGTGCTTGATGCGTCTGAGGCCCGACCAACGTTCAACGTGCCCCCGGGACAGGTCGTTGCGGTGCTGGCCGGCGGCATGGCGGCGTTCAGTGATCCGGTCGAGGATGCCGAGGATGATGCTGCGGCGGCCGTCGTTGCCCTCGAGTCACTCGGCGTCACCGCAGCGGATGCCGTGGTGGGCATTTCGGCCAGTGGCCAGACTCCCTATGTGCTCGCCGCGATCGACTGGGCGCGCTCGCGTGGGGCCCTGACGGTCGGGGTGGCCTGCAACCTAGGCGCGCCCCTCAGCGCCGATGCTGACGTGGCGATCGAGCTCCCGGTCGGCCCTGAGTTCATCGCGGGATCCACGCGGCTCAACGCAGGCACCGCCCAGAAGATTGTCCTCAACATCCTCTCGACGGCCACCATGGTCCGTCTGGGCAAGACGTACGGCAACCTGATGGTGGACGTCCGTGCAAACAATGAGAAGCTGCGCGACCGCGCGGCGCGGATCGTGTCGGAGATAACCGGGGCGTCTGGTGCGAGCGCGCGCGCAGCGCTCGAGGCCTCCGGCTGGGAGACGAAGGTCGCGGTCCTCATGCTGATGAGCGACATCGACGCGCAGGACGCCCGAGCGCTGCTGGATCGCACCCGAGGAAGGCTTCGTGCTGCGCTGGAGGCGATCACAGCAGACGCCCACAGGTAGAGTGAGCAGCCCGAGCGTGACGTTCCCGAACACCATCGACTGCCGCCATTCGTAGATCCTCCCGCTCGCGGGGCACGGCGTGGTTCCGGCATGAGGTCGACCTCCTCCACGGGCACAGCCAGTCGGCACGCGAAACCATCGCCGTCTCCGCCCGGCTTCTGGTGGCAACGTCCCTCCGGCCGAGTTCGAGGCGGCCCACTCCCCTGGCGGCCGCCGCCAGGCGCGCGACCGGCAACGTTATGAGCTTCTCGCGTCCGGCGAGCGTCCGGCGTCTTTCCTCGTCGGAGGCGAGGAGCGGGCCGTAGGTGGCGACCCAGCTGCGGGAGTGAAGGTCGGCGGCCGCCGTGGTGTCGCGGCATTCAGCCGGCCGGAGTGTCAGCTGCCCCATCAGGTCCAGGTTCGCTCCAAGCGGGAACAAGCTGCGCGGTGGCGTCCGTCCTCTCTCGAGACGGGGCCTTGACGAGAACCGCGTCTCACCGACACTGCTTGCAGGAGCGGCCCGACCTGGCGCTGCCCACGGGATGGACTGAGCCTGTCCCTTGGCCGTTGGGCACGACTAGTCGTAGATCGCATCATGCACAGGTAGACGAGCTGCCGACTGAGCAGTGGCCCGCGTCTTGACCCGTCCGCTACCCCGTCTTACGCCCATCGCCCGACGTCGGGTTCGGGCCAGCCCGTCTCCCGTGGCAATCTCGGGCCTCGCCTGCACGCAACCGGTACGGTCCCGCGGCGTTACGGACGCCCGCAGCCCACCCTGCGCCGCCCTCGCACCCCCGTAGTTCGCGACCGCGAGTGCGTGCGGGATGTCCGTCGTGGGCCCTGGATCACGCGGCGCCGCGCTCACGCACTGCAGGGACCGGCAGGAGGTGCTGCTTTGGTGGTGGCAACTCAGGCTCGCGTGCGATAGCGGCCCGGCTGAGAGGCCGAAGGGTCCTTGACGCAGGGCGCGCGCCGCGACGAACCTGATTCCGTTCAGAGGAACTTCGAGGCGGTCAGGGCCATGAGCCTCCGGTCCGCGTCCCTTTGGGCCTACGTGCTGGCCTTCGGGGCGCTGTTCGGCTACGCCACCTACGGCTACACGATCCAGACCCCGAACGGGCCGGACACCCGCGAGCTCTGGGTGTGGGTGGTCATGGCGCTCGTCGGCTCAACCCTGCTGGGGCTGAAGAACCGCCGCATCCGCGACCGACGATTGCGCACGCGAGTCACCCTCGGCGATGGCGTCGCCATCGTTGCCGCGCTGGCGCTCGTCTTCGCCCTGCCGAGCTTCATCGGCATGCTGAAGGGACTCGTCCTCGTGGCGCTCGTCGCTCCCTACGTGCTCTGGTGCTTCCGCGCCCTGGACGCCGTCGGCGAATGGTGAGGCCGTGAGAGCGGAGCCGATGCACCCGGTGCCGGTGCGGCAGGCCATCACCGTTGGGCTGATCGTCCTGGCGGTCCTCGCCCCGAGCATCAGCGCACGGTCGGACACGCCGTTGCTGGCGCTCGTCGAACCCCTGGCCGTCGGGATGGTCGCCGTCTTCGGCGCGGTCGCCGTCGTGCTGGCCATCAACCGGCGGCGGGCGCGCCCTCCGGCGCCCCACCACGGGCCGTCGCTGCACGTGCGACGGGCGACCATCCTCGGGCTCGGCGTCGGGCTGCTGGCCGAGGCCGCGGTGAGCGCACGGACGGCTGACCCGATCGAGACATTCGCCTCGAACATCGTCTTCGTGCTGTGGGTGGCGCTCCTCGTCGCCGCGGCCATCCTCGTGCTCGAGCGGCGGGGCCTGGCCGGACACGCTGGCCCGTAGGGGCATCGGCCGTTCCTGGACTTCGTCGCCGATCCCGCTGCTCGTCACCGGCGTGAGGAGCACGTCGGCACGACTGCCCCAACTTCAGCATCGACGAGGATGCGCGTTTCCACTGCGTAGCAACACATCCGGCCGGTCCCTCGCAATGCTGACCCGTGGCACCGACCAGTTGGTGTCGAGGTAGGCGAGTCGCCGGAGGCTGTCCTCGCCGACGCGATGCTCACCGCCCGGAGTGTCGCCCGCGGTGCGCGTGCTGTCAGGTGTCGGAGCGGAGCCGCTCGGGTGCGAGGGCCAGCACGTCCTTGCGCGCGAAGACGCCCAGGAAGCGAACGCCACAGAGGAAGAGCGCCACGCCGAGCCCGCTGTAGAAGAAGGCGATCATCCAGTCCGGCATCAGGTGGGAGAGGCGGAGCGCCATGCCGCCGCCCATCATCACCGCCATCACCGCCCAGGACGAGGCGTTGAAGAAGTGCCAGAAGGGGAGCCGATCCTCCGCCTGCGCGCGGATTCGACCGGTGTGCTTCCGCACGAGTCGGGAGAAGACGAAGACGTAGAACGCGAGGAAGATCACCGCTGCGAGCGGAAGCAGGATCAGATGCGAGGGCGCCAATCCGAACTCCAGCGGCAGCCCGATCATGCAGACCATCGCGCCCGCCGCGCACCAGACCAGGCCGGCGATGAGCATCAGCTGGTTCTTGGGTATGTGGACGACGCGCACGCTTCGAACACTCCTGATGCACCGGTTGACGGGTGGCGCGATTGTACCCACACGGAATGTGAGGTCGCGCCAGAACGCCATCGGGCGGTCGCAGCGGCCTGTCGACGGGTCGTCCGCGAGGGCGACGTCCTGATCCGCTACGGCGGCGAGGAGTTCCTCGTCCTCCTGCCCGGCGCCGGACCGCTCGACGTGACGCAGGTCGGCGAGCGGATCCGCTGGGCGGTCGCGGAGACGAGCGTCGCGGACGGCGACCAGCGGGTCGGGGTGACGGTCAGCCTCGGCGGGGCGACCTGCCGTGACACGTCGGTCTCGATGGACTCGCTCGTCGCGCTCGCCGACGGCGCCCTCTGCATCGCCGTGACGATGCCAACGGCCCTCCCCTCACCTGCCACGAGCTTCCGCGACCGCCCAGCACGACCAGACGTCGATCGAGTCTCGCACAGGTTCCTAACCGGCCCGAACCAGATCTGCCCGCGCGCCACGGAGCCAGAGAAGGCTGAGTGCTGGTACCCGGCGTCCTCGCCTGCGCCGCGCCTCTCTACCCGGTCCCCCCGAATAGGCTCTGGTCATGCGACGACGCGGCTTGACCGACGACACCGGGTCCTTCCACAACGGCGTGAGCGCCCGGCAACCGTTCGTCGCCGGATCGTCCAGCGAGAGACGCGGATCATCCACGACGACCCGCACTGCGATGCGACGTCACTCGGCCTCGTTCTCCCAGCCGACGAGGATCCGCCCCTGGATACCGGGCAGCGGCAAGGACTCCGCCTCCGCCTCGAGCGCGTCGCGTTCGGTCCGCGAGAGCCGGCGCCAGGGCCCGATGCTCACGTTCGCCTTCGCACATCGCCACGTCCCGACAAGCTCTCCCCTCACGAGGACGCCGCCCGGCCAGACGCGCGGGGTCCACAGCGCACGGCGGCGATCGCCGTCCGGCACGAGGAGCTCGCGATCCGCTCCCTGGAGGAGGAAGAAAGCGTCGCCGCTCGGGAGGAGCCGTGCTGCGGCCGGACGCCCTGCGGGGGCGCGGAGCATCGGCTCGTCGCTGGTCAGGATCCACGCGTCGCCGACCGGTGTTCGCACCGGTGTCAGCGATCCGACGAGCGCGTCGAACGCCGCGCGGGCTCGCGCCGGGGCGATCCCCGCCCACTCACCGAACGCCGCAGGCGTCGTGGGACCGAAGACGTGCAGGTACCGGCGCGCGAGCTCGAGGCGAGCCTCGCGGGGATCGACCTCGGGTGGCGGCACCATCGAGACGATCGGCCGTCGAGCGCCGTCCCATCGGATCAGCACCCGGCCGGTCGGTGCGGCGTAGCGGAGCGCGTTGGGGTGGACCCCGAGCGCGCGTCCCGCTGCTCCATAGGTCATCCTCCGGCCGTCGAGGAAGCCATCCAGCCGAGTGGCCATGTCCTCGGCGAAGCGCCGGCCCTCGTCCTCGTCCGGGAGCCTCCCGAGCGCGAAGACGCCGCGGTCGCGGGCCGCGACGACGTACGCGCTGAAGCGCGGGCCCCAGAGCTGCACGAGCGATGCGTCCTC
>JAJYGO010000293.1 GCA_021785115.1 Chloroflexota bacterium
GCCACGTAGAACGTGACGGCAAGGAACGCCGTCATCCCGGAGTCCGTAGGACTTGCGATAGATACTCAGGATCGGCAGGATGATCAGGTCGGCGAAGATGAACGCCATCACGCCACCGAAACTGATCCCGCCGTTCCACAACACGGCCGCCAGTGGCACGTTGCCGATCGAGCAGACGAAGCTGATCACGGCGATGAGCGGGCCCCAGATCCTGGCGATCCTCGTCAGTCGAGGGAGATGACCTTTCAGTCATCCCGAGATGCCGAGCGCCCGCCGGAGTTCTGCTAGCAAGGTCTCATCGGCGACAAACATCGTGTAGTTCGGTGCGCCGCCGTAGTCAGCGCGCCAGCGGATCTTGCCGTCGGGACCGACGAGGACGAATGTGTGGCCCGGTAGGGCGCCGTTCATCATCCCGTAGGCCAGCGTGCCGTAGGCGCCCGACACGGCACGGTCCGGATCGGCCAGGGTCGGGATCGTGATGCTCGTGCGCTTGGCCCGCTGGCCCTGCGCCGTGGCCGGGTCGGCCGAGATCGCCACGACCTGGTCGATCCCGAGACCTTTGAAGCGAGCCAGGTCGGCCTGGATCGAGTCGATCTGACGCCAGCACGGATCGCAGCCTAGCCCTTCGTGAAAGTAGAGCAGAACCTGCTTGCCGTGGAGGTCCGCGAAGTGGAACGGGGTGCCGTCGGCGTTGGCCAACGAGAAGTCCGGAGCAACGTCGCCCGGTCCTGGACGGCCGACCTCGTACGAGACCCCCTGCTTGTCGGCGCCGGTCAAGGTGTTGCGAGCGGCGATCCCGACGACGAGTACCCCGATGGCCACGATCCCGAGCAGCAGGGGGATGGGCACCCGGGAACGCCGCGCCGGCACAGCCGACGTCTGTTTGCTCTTGGAGCGCGATGCGGCCGGGCGCGCCTCAGGACGGGTCATCGACGATCTCCTCGGAGGTGATGCTGGGCCGTCGGCGAGCCCGGCGAACGAGGTAGATGGCGAACACGGCCAGCAGCGCCGACAGGACCAGCGCCGGGAGGCCGTTGACGGCGATCAGGAACGCGTCACTCATCTGATGCAGACCGGCACTCAGCTCGGCCTGGCCCGGGAAGGCGAGGACCTCGGTGCCGGTTGCGGCCAGGACGAGCATGAGCACGCCCATCACCAGGAAGAGCGATCCACCGATGAGGTTCGTGCTGTGCACGGCGTAGGCGCGGCCCAGGATCCTGAAGTGCACCGTCGTTCCGCGGACGGCGCGACTGCGCATCCAGCCGAAGCGGTCACCCGCCAGGGCGAGCACGAACAGGGGAAAGACCATCCCGAAGACGTACGCCAGGGCGACCGCCAGGGCGCCGACGAAGGAGCTCGTCAGCGCGGTCAGGGTCAGGACGCCGATCAGCACGGGCGCACAGCACGAGCTGGCTGCGCCCGAGAACAGCCCGAGCGCGAAGATCGACAGGCCCGGTCGCTCGGCGAACGTCGGCGCGTGGCCGAAGGGCAGCTCGAACCCCCGGCCGCGGAGCGTCATGACCCCCAGGGCAAGGAGGAACAGCCCCCCGGTCCCGAAGAGCAGTGGGTGGAATCGCGTGAACAGCTGTCCGAGGGCCGCCAGACCGAGCGCGATCGGCAGGATGACGACGGCGATCCCGGCCGCAAACACGAAGGTCATCCGGACGAGCGTGATGACGCTGGTGAATGCCGCGGCGAAGTACGCCGGCAGCAGGACCGTCACGCAGCATGGGGCCAGCAGCGCGACCATCCCGCCGACGAATCCGGCCAGGATGGTCGACCCGACGACGAACTCGTTCAAGAGGCTGGGTCCGCCCGTTCACGCCCCAGCACCGAGCGAAGGTCCGCCTCGGCGATGGACTCGACGGCGATGACGTCGTCGTCGAAGACGATGACCGGGAAGCGCAGGATCCCTCGTCCGATCGACAAGTCCATGCCCCTCGTCGAGTCGGCCGCGACGGCCCGCACCTCGATCCACGGGTAGTCCGGATGCACCCTCTCAAGGAGCCCCTCGAAAGACCGGCAGTCCGAGCAACCTGACGTGCTGACGTACTCAAGAACCGCATGCTCGCGGCTGATTGGGGGACGCTGGTCGGCCACTTCTTACCCTCTCGTCTGGTCCGGCACATCGTCGGCCACGACCTACTAAGGCGAGTGTAGTAGATTGCACGGCACCACGCCGCAGGGTCGACCGAGCCCGATGCCATCGTTCGTCATCGCCGATCTGGCGTTCGGTTCGCTTGCGCTCATCGGGTGGCTCTGGTTGCGACATGTCGGCGGCCGCCATCCGGCCGGCACGCCCGATGGCCAGGTCGTGTGGGCCGATCTGGGATCGGCGCTGCGGGCCTGGGGAGTCGCTTATCCCTCCTCGGAATGCTGGCGCTCGCGCAGCAGCCAGGCGGCTCCACGCTCGCGATCTGGTCGGTCCTCGCCCTCGGCTCCGGCGCGGTCGGAGCGCTGATCGCCGGACACCGCTGGTGGGTCGAAGGCTGGGACCTGCGCGGGTCAGGTGCGGGGCGTGACGGGTTTCGGGCCCGAGAGCGAGACCTGGGAGTACGCGCTGATCGGCGCGGTGACCGGCCTCGCATCGACCTACGTCCTCCGGCTCGTCCTCCACATCATGCAGCCAGTCCATCTCGGGATCAGCCTTCTGGGCGGCGCCGTGAGCTATGCCCTTGCGCTGATCATCTGGACACCGCGGGCCAGGATCCATCGCGTGACTTCGTTAGCGCCCACCAAGCCCCGGTGGGGTTGGCAATCCGACCGCCCTACCGGGGTCGGCGGAGGCGCCGAGCAGGTCCGACAGCCGTCGACGCGCTCGCTGGACGGGCTCGATCAGGCCATCAGGCGCCAGACGAGGCAGGCGGCGAACGCCACGACGGGGAGGACGACCGGCGCGAGTGAGTCCGGTCCTCGGCTGGCTGGGATCGTCTCTCCGGTCAGATGGCGCAGACGCAGCTCCGAGGCCGACGAGTAGCTCGGCAGACTGACGTCCAGACTCGCCGACCCGAGCTTGAGCAGCGCGCGGGCGAGCTCCGCTCGACTGGCACCGGCCCCGAGCGCGTGCACGTCGGCCGCGATCTCGAGGGCCGCCCGACGACGCTCGACCCAGCGCCGGCCGGCCTCGAGACGCCCAACAGCGGGCAGGATTGCCGCGAGAACGACCAGCCGCGCGGACGCGTGCGCGAGCTGATGGTGGCGCTCGTGGAGGAGGACGGCCCGTAGCTCACTTTCGTCCAGGCGATCAGCGAGATCCGCCGGGCAATAGATCCGCGGATGAGCCAACCCCGCGACATGCGGCGCCCCGAGACCGGGTACGAGACGGACTTCCTGATCGGCCAGCCGGGCGGGGCTCGCCGCCCGGTCGAGAACGGTGGACAACCGTCGATGGCGGCGCGCCTGCGACACGATCGATGCGGCGAGAAGGACGCCAGCGATCACGCCCGTGGCGACCGCGACCCCTAGTAGGTCGCGGATCGAGCTGACCGGCCCGCCGAGGCAAACCGTTGCCGCCATGCCCGGGGCACAGGTCGTTCCGCCTGCAACCGCGACGAGCACGCACGCGACGGCGACGGCGGTCGCGCCCAGGATCGGCACCCATACGAGCGGTCGCATGGGCTAGGAGTCCGCCGGCTCGTTCGCGAGTGCGCGAAGACGGACCACCAGGGCTGCGTCGGCCCCGGCGAGGTCGGCCGCGAAACCGGCCAGGGTGCTCAAACCGTGGCGTTCGATGAGCCGCCGGAGTTCGCGACGACCGATCTCCGCTGCGAGGTCATCCTCTGCGAACGCGGCCGCGTAACGGAAGAGGCGACCCTCCCGGGTGCGAGTGACGTAGCTCTTCTCGCCCAGGCGGACAAGGATGGTCAGGACGGTCGTGTAGGCCAGCTTTCGCTTCGTCGCAGCGTTGAGGGCCTCGAGGACCTCGCCGACGGTGGCGGGACCCACATGCCACAAGTGCTCCATGACGCGCTGTTCCAGCGGTCCAAGCGAAGTAGTTTCCATCGACGCGATCGTACTACAAGACCTGTCGTCGATATCAACTACAAGAGGCGTAGTACTATGCACTGGGCTGCCCGGCCCTCCCCCCGGTCGGGTAGCCACTCCTGCAGGAGAGACCGATGAGCAGCCTCCGCTACTGCCTCGACCGCCGGGTCCTCGCCGTTCTCGGTGTCATCGCCCTTGGGACGGCCATCCTCGCGCCTCGGGCGCTTGGTGCCGCGTTGCCCCTCCTGCTCCTTACAGCGTGTCCGGTCGCGATGGTCGTCATGGCCGTCGCGATGGGTCGAGCCGCGACTCCCGCTGCCCCGCCCGCGAGCGTCGACTCGATGCGGGCGGAACTGGCTGAGCTCGCCGAGCGCCAACGCCATATCGAGCGCGATCTCGCCGCAGCCGAGACCGCCGGCGTCCACCAGATGCGCCGGCAGGAAGGTGGATGACCGGTGGCAAGACGGATTGCTGTCGTTGATCGTCGCGCCGCCCGAGCTCGGTCCAGACGGACGTCGCGGGAGCGTCCGCCGGATCCCGGGCAGTTGACTGCGGATCGGCGATCGACAACCGAACCCCAGGCGACGCCCGGGACCAACGAGCCGGAGGCGCTGGTCGTCAGCCACTGGTTCGACTCCGGAGAGGAGGGTGATCCGTACTCTGCGAAGATCCGGCTGATCGGACGTCGTGCCGGAACCCGTGGCAGCCCTCGATCGCAAGACACCTTCGTGCACGAGGAGGCGATCGACGGCATTGTGCCCGGCAGCGGTCGCGTGTCGATCAGCTCATGGGTCTACGGACTCGAGCCGGGCGACTGGACCGTCGCGGCAGAACTGACGCGACCCGGGGTTTCCCGGGGACATGGGCATTCCGATCCATGGCGAAAGGCGAGCGAGTCACCGCCTCGCGCGCAGTGGTCGTGGCGCAGTTGGGCCCTGATGACGGCCCCCGACGGCCCCGTGAAGACTCGGTGGGCGTTGCCGGCTCGGCTCGCTCGCATCCCGGCGGTCTTCCCCGGCAGCTTCCCAGCCCTGGGCGCCCTCGGCATCCTCGTCGCCCTCCTCACACAAGCTGTGATCGCCGGACAGGAGAACCTCTCGGTAGCGAGCTCTCTGGTCGTCTCGCTGCTTGCGCTGGTCGTGGGCCTGGTCGCGGCGAAGGTCTGGTATGCGGTTCTGCATCCCGGACCCTGGCGGCAGTCACTGGCCGGAGGTTGGTCCGTCGACGGGTTCCTCCTCGTCGCGCCGGCCGTGGCAGTCTCCGCGCTCGCGGCCGTCGCCTTGCCCATCGGACCGTATCTCGACGCCGTCTCCCCGGGCCTGTTCTTCGCGGTCGCCGTCGGGCGCCTTGGCTGCTTCTTCACCGGATGCTGCGCCGGCCGCTGCACAAGTTCCAGGGTCGGCATCTGGTCGTCGGATCGCCGAATCGGTGCCCGGCGGATACCCACCCAGCTATTGGAGTCAATCAGCGGCTTGCTGATCGGTATCGCCACGACCGTGCTCGTCTTGCGGCAAGCGTTGCCCCTTCCGGGCCTCGCCTTCGTGGCCGCGATCGCCGTCTACTTCGTGCTACGCCAATTCCTCCTGCGGCTTCGGGCCGAGCGCCGCATCTACTCCTGGAAGCGAAGCGAGCAGGTCGCCCGGGAGCGTTCGGCCTAGTACCCCCACGGCACGAGGCCCGCGAGACGCCCGAAGGCGCCGGTCGCGACGAGGATGCCGACACCGACGACCAACGTGCCAGACGCGATCTGGAAGGCTCGGTGGTGCGCACCCAGGAAGCGAATGAAGGGCTGCAGACGAGGTAGCCCCAGCCCGATGACCGCCAGGGGCACGGCCATCCCGAGACCATAGGCGACGAGCAAGGCTGCTCCGGCACCGACTGTCTGGCTGGCCGCCGCCAGGGTGATGATCGCGCCGAGCGTCGGCCCGATACACGGAGTCCAGCCGACGGCGACGCCGGCCCCGAGGAGGAACGAGCCGCCGAGCGATCCCGCCCCTTGCCAGCGACCAACCCCGAGCATGGGCTGCCAGCCGATGACCGTGGCTACCCCGAGCAAGATGATCGCCACCCCCCCCAACAGACGAAGGGTCGGGATCGCCTCGAGCAGGGCGAACCCGACAAGCCCGAGCGATGCCCACAGCAGGACGAATACGCCGGTGAAGCCGAGCAGGAAGCCGGTCGCCCGCGCCCGACCGATGTTCGTTCCGCCCACCACCCGCCCACCACCGACATAGGCGGCGAAGACCGGGATGACGGGGAGCACGCATGGCGACAGGCACGAAACCAGACCAGCCAGAAAGGCGACGGCAAGCGTCATGGGATCGCCGAAATCGTCGGGAGGATCTTTGCGAGCGCCGGGTCGTATTGGTCGAGCGGCAGTTGGCCGAATGCCCAGCCGCGGACGATCCCGTCGCAGTCGAACCAGTACTGGACCGGCAGCGCGACGGCGCCGGATCGATCGGCGGCCTTCCCTGTTTCGTCGACGACGATCGGGTAGGTCGCACCGACTTGCTTGACTAATGCTCTCACATCCGCCGGGGCATCCTTCACCGCGACGCCAAAGATGACCATGCCGTCCGCCTCGTGAGTGAGGGGGACTCCCTCGAGGCGAGGCATCTCGTCACGGCATGGCGGGCAACACGAGGCCCAGAAGATGATCCAGACTGGCCGACCCCGGAAGTCGGAGAGTTGGGTCGTCTTGCAATCGAGGGATCGAAGCACGAATTCATGCGCGAGTTGGCCGATGTCGATGCCGATGGTGGCCGCGCTGTAGGTCGGGGAGATCGTCGCGGTGGGGCTGGCCAGTGGCCGGATTGGGGCCGACGGCGGAGCAAGCGGGGACCGCGGTGGAGCTGGATTGCGCGGGTGGACGGGCGCCACGAGGAGGAACGCCAGGGCCACGATGGGTCCGATCACCGCCGTCGCGAGGCCGGCGAGGCACCCCCACGATCACCTGTCTCACGCGCGGCGCTCCTTCGGGCCGTAAGAACTACACTCTGTGTCGTATGAGCGAGTATACGGACCCGACGGTCGGCGAGCTTCCAGTCGATCCATCAACAGACCTCGCCCACGGAGCAGTCGCGACGCCCACCGCGCGGAGGTGGAGCCGGCAGGTCGTCGGCCCATTCACCTTTCGCCACATCGCCGTCTTGAACACGGTGATCGCGGTCTTCCTCGTCATCCTCTTCGCGGTCTTGCAGCCGCTCGGGACCTCAGGCCCAGGTGCGCCCGTCAATCCCCAGTCCACGTTCTACCGGGTGAGCGCGGAGACGCAGGGTCTCGAGATTGGGCAGACCGCGCCTGATTTTGTCGGCAGCGGCGACAAGGGCGAGGCGGTCCGCCTGACCGACCTCGACGGGAACCCCCTGTCGATGGCCGACCTGAAGGGCCATCCCGTCTGGATCAACTTCTGGGCGACCTGGTGCCCGCCCTGTCAGCAGGAGACCCCCGACCTCCGAGCCGCCTACGAGGCCCACCGAACGGAGGGGCTCGTGCTCGTCGCGATCAGCATCCAGGAGGAGCCGGGGGTCGTGCGCGACTACGTCACCCGCTACGGTCTGACCTACACGATCGGCATGGATGTGACCGGCGCGGTAATGCACGCCTACCGGGTATTCGGCATCCCCACCCACTACTTCATTGATCGGGCCGGCGTCATCCGCGACCGCGTCTTTGGCCCGCTGACTCGGCCGGGCATAGAGCTGCGCCTCGCGGAGATCCTGAAACCTTGACGCGAGCCTGCGTGCCGGGTTGAGGTGACCCGCGCAAACTGACGCATGCGGCGGAGGCGCTGAGCGAGGTTGCGCAAGGGGAGACACGAATGATGGGGTATGGCTGGGATGGCGGCGCGCTCGGCTGGATCTGGATGCTCGGCGGCCTGCTCGTGATGGTCGGCTTCGTGGTCCTGATCGCATGGGCGGTCGGTGCCGTGAGCCGCGGCGGGGCGGGCAGGGAGCCCGAGCGGCCGACGCCGCTCGACATCCTGCGAGAGCGGTACGCCCGCGGCGAGATCAGCCAGCAGGAGTTCGAGCAGGCGAAGAGGACCCTGGGGTACTGACTCGTGGCCAACCGTCGACTCGCTGTTCTCGGCGCCACTCTCGCCGCGGCCGGCATCATCCTCATGACCCTCGGCGCCGCGTTCGGCTCCGGTCCTGGATCGGCGCTCGGCCAAGCTGGCCCGTGGATCGTTGGCCCCGGCGGAATGATGGGCCGGGGCGCGGCCAATGCCGGATCAGGCCCCGATCCGGGCTCGCCGGGCTTCGTCGGAGGGACGACCTCCGCGCCTCGCGTCGTGCGCATCGTCGCGAGCGACGCCCTCCGCTTCTTCCCGGACGTTGTGACGGTCGAGCAAGGCGAGACGATCGCCTTCGAGGTCACGTCGATGGGGATGTCCAGCCACGAGTTCATGGTCGGCCAGCTGTCGACGTGGCAGCCGACACCGCCGGCACCCCCGAGGTCCCCGAGATCTCGATGATGCAGACCGAGTCGCTAACCTACACGTTCACGGGGGCGGGTCCGTTCGCCTTCGCCTGCCACGCCCCCGGCCACTACGAGGCCGGCATGCGCGGGATGATCGTCGTCGTCCGGTGATCGCCGACCGCGGCGGTGGGCGTGACGTCAGACGGCGTGGCAGGCGGGCCCACCCGGCCGGGAAGGCCAGGC
>JAJYGO010000264.1 GCA_021785115.1 Chloroflexota bacterium
CTTGCTTGTCGCCGCTGCTTGAAGAGCGGCAGAGCGGCTGAACAGTCGGAACAGGCCTCACATCCGTACCCTCCAGCCCAGAGGGAAATAGAGGTCATGGGGTGTTGCGCGCAAGTGTCCCCACCGTTGCGCAGCCCGCGTCTCACGGTCGCCGTGCGCATTCCGCCGTTGGCGCGTGCCGTCCGGCACATCGGAACTCGGAGCGTCCGCGCGCCGCACTGACCCCAGGCTCCCGACGCCTCGCGCAGTCTTCGCGCACCGTGGCGCAGGGCCGCCTCGTCCAATTTGCGGTCCCACGGGGCCGGACGAGCGGCCCCGGTGCCCTGAACGCCGGGGCCGCTCGCCAGCCACACGATCGGTCGTCCGAAGCGACGCCTGCTCCTGCGGGCGGCGTCGATAGCGACGCGACAGTGCGTCGAACAAGGAGGTGGGCTTGGTAGGCCCGATGGACCCGCCTCCGGTCGCAGGAGGCAGCAGGGGAGTGCGGCGTTCGCGCCGTAGGGAAGGGAGTTCTGGCATCGAATGAACGACGAGAATCCAACTGGAGGCGGTCGGTTCCACCGACGGCTCCGGATGCCACGCATGCCGCTGCGCCGATCGCTGGCCTTCGCGATCGGGCTGGCTGCGGTCGCGGCGCCGGCACTCTTTGCGGTCGGCGTCGCCATGGCGGCCCCCACCAACTACGTCAACGTCACCAACAACGTGGAGCAGTTTGACGGCTCCGGCACCTACGACTGGGGCAACAACGGCACCCTGTCGACGAACGGTGGCACCTACTCCATGAGCGGCACCGGCGGCATCTTCGACGGCGGCAAGTTCAACGGGAACACCACGCCGCCGACTGCCCCGGGACTCACCTCGGCGGCCGCCGCCGACTCCCAGCTGGTCTCCCCGACCTTCTTCGTCGACCCCCTGTCCGTCGACACGACGGGCTGTGGCAGCGGCGATCCGACGGTCTTCACCGGCCAGGGCTCGGAGACGAACAACGGCGACCTCAACACGTTCACGTACAACACGGGCTCGATCCCGAACAAGGATGACCTGGGGAACGTGTTCGCGACGGCCCACGTGACCGGGTCGACCAACGAGGTCTTCTTTGGGGCCGAGCGCGTCATCAACAACGGCGACAGCCACATCGACTTCGAGTTCCTCCAGGCAGGCGTGACCGCGCCCACCCCCTGCAAGGGGACCTTTGTCGGCCATCGGACGCAGGGCGACCTGCTCCTGTCGGTCGACTTCACCAAGGGCGGAACGCTGGGGGGCAAGGCGCTCCACGTCTGGATCTGCGACAAGACGTACGACCCGGCGCATGACGGACTGCCGTGCGATCCCGTCAAGGGCAGCAGTGCCCATTACGAGCCCGCCGGCAACATTCCCGGCTTCCACGCTGACGCCATCACGTTCGGCGTGAACGCGACCGGGAGCATTCCCGCCGGTGGATGGGTCGCGCGCAACGCCGACGGCTCGCCCACTGCGGGCAACACTGTCCTGCAGAACGCCTTCATGGAGGGCGGCATCGACCTGACCGAGCTCGGCTTCAAGGGCTGCCTCAGCACCTTCCTGCCGCATACGCGGTCGTCGCAGTCGTTCACGGCCGTCCTGAAGGACTTCGCGGGGCCGATCCCGTTCGACAGCTGCAAGACCCCCACCATCACCACCTCGGCCACGGCCAGCGCGGAGATCGGGTCCAAGATCAGTGACTCGGCCAAGCTCTCCGGCACCGCCGCGGGCGCGGGCGGCAACATCGTCTTCACGGCCTACGGACCGGAGACGAGCGCGACCTGCGCGGTCGCCGATCTCGTCTTCACCTCGAGCGCGGTTCCGGTGACCGGCAACGGCACCTACGGGCCGGTCAGCTTCAACCCGGCCAAGGCGGGCGACTACTACTGGATCGCCTCCTACAGCGGCGACATAGCCGACGGAGGCAGAACCAAGCCCGCCAGCACGAGCTGCGGCGACACCGGCGAGAAGAGCACGGTCACACCCAAGCAGCCCACGATCAGCACCAAGGCGACCGCGGGCCCGGTCACGATCGGCGGCTCGATCAGCGACACCGCGACCCTCTCGGGCACGGCACTCAAGCCGAACGGCGACCCGGCCGACGGCTCCATCACCTTCACCGTGTACAGCGACGACACCTGCACGACCCTGGTCAAGACCCTCGGTCCGGTGAGCGTCAGCGGTGACAACGACTACGCCTCAGGCAGCTTCACGCCGCTCTCGGTCGGCACCTACTACTGGATCGCCACCTACAGCGGTGACTCACCGAACACCCTCGGCGCTGCCACCAAGTGCAAGGACGCCAACGAGTCGAGCATCATCGGACCCAAGCAGCCCACGATCAGCACCAAGGCGACCGCGGGCCCGGTCACGATCGGCGGCTCGATCAGCGACACCGCGACCCTCTCGGGCACGGCACTCAAGCCGAACGGCGACCCGGCCGACGGCTCCATCACCTTCACCGTGTACAGCGACGACACCTGCACGACCCTGGTCAAGACCCTCGGTCCGGTGAGCGTCAGCGGTGACAACGACTACGCCTCAGGCAGCTTCACGCCGCTCTCGGTCGGCACCTACTACTGGATCGCCACCTACAGCGGTGACTCACCGAACACCCTCGGCGCTGCCACCAAGTGCAAGGACGCCAACGAGTCGAGCATCATCGGACCCAAGCAGCCCACGATCAGCACGACGCCAAGCGCCGGCGGTCTTGCCCCGGTCGTGCTGACCGACTCGGCCAAGCTGTCCGGCACCGCGCTGGAGCCCGACGGCACAACGCCGGCGAAGGGCACGATCACCTTCAAGCTCTACGGCCCGAACGACACAAGCTGTGGCGGTGCGCCGATCTTCACCAGTGACCCGGTCGCGGTGAGCGGCGACGGCACGTACTCGACGCCGTCAGGCTTCACGGCGACCCTCGGCGGCACCTACGAGTGGGTCGCCGTCTACAGCGGCGATCCGCCCAACACACTCGGAGTGTCCAGCAAATGCGGCGACGAGGCGGTGGTGGTCACCGTCCCGCAGAGCAAGCTCACTCCGACCGGTACCACCTGCCAGCAGTTCGTTGACGGAACCGCCCAGACGCAGCAGTTCATCTATTACTCGCTGACGGGCGACAACAAGGTCGCGAACAACGTCAACCCTGGCGTCTTCTTCTACTACACGCGGGCGAGCGCACCCAGTGGCGGCGGCCCGTTCAGCGTCTACATCCACGAAACCACTGGAAACTCGACCGGGGCGCTGTTCCAGGTTCAGAACCTGAGCAGCAGCCAGATCATCGTCTACGACGCCAGCTGCAACACGTACAGCTCCGAGACGGCGTCGATCGACGCCAGCGGGGCGAATGTGACGATCACGATCAGCGGAGCCAGCGCCAACCAGGCGTTCGTCATCAGCGTCAAGTACTCGGCGAAGTCCCTGGTCGGGACGGCACAGCCGAATCCCGCCGACGCCTCCTACACCTGGGACACCGAGGTGCCTCAGGGGAACGTCCTGCCCGGGACCACAACCTCGCTGAAGCTCAGCCTGCAGTGACCTAGACGCCCTCCAAGCCAGCCGGAAGAGGGCCCGGCTCAAACCCAGCAGCAGCAAGCGGAGGGAGGAGGCCTTACGGCCTCCTCCCTCCCTGTGGTCGCCAGGACCAACAGTCGGGGTGCGCCCTTGACGGTATCGTCACATCCTGCGGGCAGGGGCTACTGGACGTAGAAGGAACAGGTAGCCAGCACGGCCGTTTTCCTGCCGCTCGAGGTGGTCACCGAAACGGAATTGGTGCCAGCCACCGAGGCCCAACCGGAGGCCGAAAAACTCCCCGAGGCGTCGGTCATGGCAAAGTAGGTCTGCGTGCCTGCAGCTTCGGAAACATCGACGTTCACGAACGTGTTGGCCGGGAGGCCCGCACCGGTCACGGCGAAGCTCCCCCCAAGAGCGGCCGGGTTGGGACTGACCGAGCACGTTCCACTTGGCGTTGTGCCGCCTCCGCCACCGTGGCCACCCTTGGCGGCGAAGGCGGTACCGGAGAGTGTGAGAAGAAGGACCGCCGCGAGCGCGACGGCCAGAAACTTGCGCATGGTTCGTGCGACCTCCATTTCGGCAACCCGGCTAACTCGCTCGGGCCGGGGCCCTCCCGAGTCCCGTGGCTTTGCGTCCCCGCCTCACGACGGGTTTGCCTTGTCGATGGCCAGTCGTCCCTGAACCGAGGCTGGCACGCGCTTAGCGCAGATCCTCCACGCATCTCGCGCGTGGCGGGATGATACGCCAAGGGCGCTTGAGCCCCAGTCGCGCAGTCGTACCGATGCTCAGCACCGGAGGTCATGTGCGCGCGTGCACCGCCCGAACGTACGCGCGCAGGCGCCCGATCGCGCAGGCGCGTAGTCGCCCCGGTCCGACCGCACGGAATCGCGACGGGTGACGCGCTCGTCGCGTGGCGTGCCCGCTAGACTTCTCCGGAGGAGGGCCGCATGCCGCAGCAGGCAAGGGGCAGGCGAAGGCAACACTCCGCGTCGGCAGCCGGCCGCGGAGTGCAGCGCCGGCGTCGGGCGACCTACGCCCTGGCGATCGTGCTGGCGGTGTTCGCGATCCTCCTCTTCGCCCTCAGCGCCTCGGTGTCGAAGACGACGCCGACCCTCTCGCCCTCTGCCCTGGCGGGCGGCCAAGTGACCGCTGTCCTCGCCTGATCGCTCGGAGGGGAGCAACCGGCAGGCGTGCGGCTCCGCCGGCAGGCGGACACGGGTGCCCCGCGCTGAAGGCGCTTGCGAGTGCCGCCTTGGGCGTGACGGGAATCAGGCCGGCTCCTCGCGACGGACCGTCTTGACCCGGTCGATCGAGCGGTCGAATGAGGCGATGACGCCGACCCCGGAAGCCTCGGCGCTCGCGACGAGATAGGCGTCCGCGAAATCGAGGCGATCGACGTCGTAGACTTCGATGGCTCGCAGCAGGAGCTGGCTATCGACGACACGGATGGCCGAGAAGCCCAGGATCGCCCGAAGGATCCGGGCCACGTCGGTGCGCGGGACCTCGTAGAACGACTCGAGGACGTACGCGACCTCCGCGACGATCAGGTCGGGAAGCAGCAGTTCCCGGGTGCCTGCCAGGTACCGCGTGGCGCGGGCCGCGAGGTCCGGCGGATCGCCGGTGAGGTGCCTGACCAGGATGTTGGTGTCGATGAAGGCGGTCACCGACGTGTGGCTGCCCGCATCCGGTGCGCCTGGCGGAGCACCTCCGTCCACGGAGTGGACCGCTTTGCGGCCGGCACGCTGACCGAACCCGCCAGCCTCAGCAGGTCTTCTGTGCGCGCCAGGACCGCGCGGTTGCCCTCGACCCGGAACACGACCTGATCGCCCTCCTCGAGGTCGAGCGCCTCGCGGACGGCCTTCGGAATTGTGACCTGGCCCTTCGTGCTCAATCGCGCGCTGACTTCCACGATCGCTCCTTACCATCCCAATATAGTAAGGATACCATCGGTCCGTGAGCAGGCGCGCGTGCGGCTCCGCCCGCAGGCGGACACGCGCGCCCCGTCACATCGGCGGGCCGGGATGCGCCAGGGCGCGGCGGATTCGGCAGACGCGCGAGGAAAGGCCGATCCGCCGGAAGGCCTGCGCGACCCGGAAGGCCCGCGTCGCCGAGAGACTTACGCCGCCGTGGCCCCCGGCTCCGGCGCGTGCACCTCGACGTTTCCCAGGCCGCGCTTCGAGAGCTCGTCGCGCAGCTGGTCCGGGGTCCCGGCCAGGATCGGGAACGTGCCGTAGTGGATGGGCATGACGTCGGTCACGCCGAGCAGCTCGACCGCCAGCGCGGCCGCGCGGGGATCCATGGTGTAGTGCCCGCCGATCGGCAGCAGCGCGAGGTCGGGATGCCAGAGCTCGCCGACCAGGCGCATGTCGCCGAAGACGTCCGTGTCGCCGGCGTGGTAGACGCGGTACCCGTTCTCGAGCTCCACCACGAAGCCGGCCGGGTCGCCGAGGTACATGGGCGCCTCGAGCTGGGCGTTCCAGTCGCCGGCGGAGTGGACGGCGGTCACCATGGTCACCCGGAGGCCGGCCGCGTCGAACGTGCCGCCCTTGTTCATGCCGATGACGGCGTCCTGGCCGCCGGGCAGCCGGCGGGCCAGCCAGAGGCTCATCTCGTGGATGCAGGGCCAGGCGGGCCGGGTCCGGCTCGCGATCGCGACCGCGCCGCCCATGTGGTCGCTGTGGCCGTGCGTGACCAGCATCAGGTCGCAGCGGTCGACCGACGCCGCCGGCCGGGGCGACTTCGGGTTCCCGAACCAGGGGTCGATCAGCACGCGCTTCCGGCCGGGCGTCTCCAGCTCGACGCACGCGTGCCCGTACCAGCGGATCGTCGTCTCGCGATCGAGCGCCATCGCGCCACCTCCCGCATCTCGGTCGTCGCAGCGGGTGGACGGCGGTCCGCGGGACGGCGATGGGGCCGTCCGGGGACACCGTCGCGGCTGCTCCAGGTCGCCATCGTAGCGGGTCCGGCCGGGAAAGGGCCTCCGCGCGCAGCGTCCGTCCCAGGACCGAGAGCCGCTTGCCTGCGTCCACGGCTACACTCGCGTGCGTGGCAGGGCTGGCGATTGGCGAGAGCCTCGCGTACATCAACTGGACCGTGCTGAGCGCGCTCGCGGTGGGCTCGTTCGCGGCGGTGGTGCTGCTGCGCCTCCGCACTGATGCCACGCGGGGGTTCCTGGGCTTCACCGCGTTCTGCTCGGCGGCCCTGGCCGCGCTTGCCTTCCTGGCCGACACGGCGCTCCCGGTGCCCTCCTCCACGCTGGCGATCGTGGCGTCGCCCGGGCTCGACCTGCCGCGCAGGGCCGCGCTCGCGGCGCTCGCGGTCCTGGCCCTGGCCTACGTGGTGGCACTGGCTCGGAACCGGCGGGCGCCGGTTGTCGGGATCGGTGGGGTCGTGGCTGGCGTGGCGGCCCTGGCGATCGCCGCGTTCGGGTGGGCCGGCGGGCTCATGGGCGGCGTGCCGCTCACGGTGCAGCTGGTGGCGCTGGCGGCGGCGCTGGGGGGCGTCCTGGCGGCGATGATCCTGGGCCACTGGTACCTCGTGACGCCGCGCCTCTCCGAGCGGCCGCTGGTGCTGCTGGCGCGTGCCCTGACCTGGGTGGTGGGGGCCCAGCTGGCGCTGTTCGTGGCCTGGATGGCGACGGGCGCGGGGGACGGGCTGGCGCCGTTCGAACCGCTGGTCGGATCGTGGGCGCTGTTCGTGTGGCTGCGGCTGCTGATCGGGCTGGTGTTCCCGGTGGCGGTCACGTGGGGGGCGCTGCAGACGGCGCGGACGCGATCGATGGAGTCGGCGACAGGGCTGCTGTACATCGACGTGGGGGCGGTGGCGGCGGGGACGATCCTGGCGGCGGGACTCTACTTCGGGGCGGGGCTGCTGGTGTGATGATGGGCGGCACGGCGTGGCTCGTCGGCGCGATGCGGCGCGACCGCGCGGCGCGGGCGGCAGGGACGGCGGCATGAGGGTCCGTGTGCGGCTGTTTGCCCGGCAGCGTGAGATCGCGAGGGCGTCGCGAGTCGACCTGGAGCTGCCCGATGGTGTGACGGTCGACCAGGCGTGGACGGCGCTGGCGGCCCTCCACCCGGACCTCGCGTCGGGCCGGCCGTACGTGCGTTTCGCGCGGAACGGGGCCTACGCCGACGCGGACGAGCGGCTGGCCGACGGCGACGAGCTGGCCTGCATTCCGCCGGTGGCGGGCGGGGCAGGGGAGGAGGGCGCGGGTGGCGACGCGGCCGCGAGTGGCGCCTGGGCCGAGAGTGGCTCCCCGGCCGCGGGTGGCGACGCGGCCGCGAGTGGCGCCTGGGCCGAGAGTGGCTCCCCGGCCGCGGGTGGCGCCCCGGCTGCGAGTGGCGCCTGGGCCGAGAGTGGCAATGGGGCCGGTGAGGGCCGCGTCCGGTGGATCGCGCTCACCCCCGACCCGATCGACGACGTGGCGCTCGCCCGTCTGCGGGCCGCGGTGGCGTCCACCGCCGACGGCGCCGTGGTGACGTTCGAGGGCCGCACCCGCGAGACGCCGGGCACTCCGGCGCCGGGCGAAGAGGCAGAGGCCGCGCGACATGCCGGGTCGAACGTGCGCGCCCTCGAGTACGAGGCGTACGAGGGGATGGCTGTGGCGGTCCTCGGCACGATCGCCGGCGAGATCGAGGCGCGCTTCGGCGTCCGCCGGGTCGGGATCCTGCACCGGACCGGGCTCGTGCCGCTGGGCGAGGCGAGCGTCGCGGTAGTGGTCGCGGCGCCGCACCGGGGCGCGGCGTTCGACGCGTGCCGGTACGCTATCGACGAGCTGAAGGGCCGGGCGCCGATCTGGAAGGCCGAGCAGTTCGCGGACGGCAGCGTCTGGATCGGGCAGCCGGCCCGCTCGTCGGCTGAGGCGGGACAGCGGGCCCGCTCGTCGCCCCGGGAGAACCGGCGCGGGAGCCAGGCACGGCGCAGTAAGGAGGAGCCGTAGCGGCCGCCGGGCATGGCAGGCATCCCATCTGCTGTGCTGGCTCGGGCTGCGCTGGCTCGGGCTGCCACCGGCGAGGCCGCGGCGCCCTGCGTGCCCAACCTGGCCAGATTCCCGCCAGGCGCCGACGTGGCCACGTGGTGGGCTGCTCGCGGCAGGGGCACGCGCCAGCCCGG
>JAJYGO010000269.1 GCA_021785115.1 Chloroflexota bacterium
GCCCGGCCTCGTCGTCACGCGCCAGCTCGGCGGGCCGATCTACGACGTGGTGTACCGGATCACGGTCCCGGCCGGGTACGTGGTGGTGGCGGGGCTCTCCGGCAGCCCGGGCACCCTGTTCGGGCTCTACCTCTTCGACGGCACGGCCACCACGGTGGTGGGCACGCAGGGGCTGGTGGCGAGCTCCACGGTGGTGGGGACCGAGCAGCACATCTCCTACCCGTCGACGCTCGGAGGCACCTACTACATCGACCTGAACGGCGCCAGCAACGTCGAGGGGACGTACACGCTGGTGGTCCAGGTCGTCGCCGACACGGCGATCCCCGTGGCGTCCCTGTCCCTCGACAACGGGCGGCTGTCCACGAACTCCGCCACCGTGAGCGTGATCCTGACCGGCTACGCGAGCCTCTCGGGCCTCTCGGAGATGGCGTTCAGCGCCGACGGGGTCACCTGGGGCGCCTGGCAGCCGTACGCCGCCTCCTCCAGCTGGACGTTTCCGCCCGGCGACGGCGTGAAGACGCTGTGGGCAAGAGTCCTGAACGGCGTCGGCGTCGCGTCCGCGCCCGTGTCCGCCTCCATCACGCTCGACACGGTGCGCCCAACCGTCACCGCCATCCGGCCCACCGCCGACTCGGCCGTGGTGGGCCTGCGGCCCACCTTCACGGTCCGTTTCAGCAAGCCCATCGATCCGTCGTCCTGGGGGGGTCTGGGGCTGGTGGTGCAGGCGGCGAACGGCGCCCCGGTCAGCGGGACGTACGCGTACGACGCGACGTCGTGGACCGGCTCGTTCACGCCGGCAGCGGACCTCGCGGCCGGGCAACCGTACGTGGTGACGGTGGGGAGCGTGGTCGACCTTGCCGGGAACGTGGTGTCCCCGATCCCGTCCTGGACCGTGACGCCGCTGCGGCCTGCCAGCCTCTCACTGACCGGCTCGGCGCGGGTGGTCCTGCCGGGGGCCAGCGTGACGCTGACCGCCACCACGCCCGGGCTCGATACCTCGGCGGTGTTCCTGCAGACCCTCGTGCCCGGTGCGACCACGCCGGCCCAGTCCGGTCCGTTCACCGTCGCCAGCGGGACGGTGTCGACCACCGTCGCGCCGGTCGTGAACTCCTGGTACCAGTTCCTCTACCCGGGCTCCCGCACCGACGCCTCGACCACCTCCAACCAGGTGCGCGTGATCGTCCGGCGGCTCGTCTCGCTGGTGGGGGTGCCCGCGTCCGTCACCCAGTCGGCGGCGGCGGGCCGGCCGGTCACCCTCACCGCGCAGGTGTCGCCCGTCGGGACGCCTGCCCACCTCTCGTTCCAGCTGTACCGCTACGTGGCCGCCCGCCGCGCGTGGATCTACGCGGGCAGCCTGGGCCGCACCACCGACGCGCAGGGGCAGGCCACCGTCCGCTGGACCCCCGTCGCCGGCCGCTACTACTGGCGCGTCGCGTCGCTCCCCACCCCCGACTTCGCCAACAACGTCAGCCCCGTCTACCGCTGGCTGGTGCGGTAGCCGGGCGCGGCTGCCGCCAGCCGCTCGGCACGGCACCCGTCCGCGGGTGGCACCTGGCAGTACGCGCGGCTGTATACTGCGTGGTAGACAGATCGTGCAATCACGGTGTGAATCCTGTGACGATGCTGCGGATCAACGAGCGGACCAGGGCCGCGCTGCGGAAGCTCGCGGAGCAGCGCGGCGAACCCATGTCGAAGGTTGTCGAGGAGCTCGTGGACGCAGCGCAAGACGAGCAGTTCTTTGCGTCGGCCGATGCGGCGTATCAGCGTCTTCGAGAAGATCCCGACGCCTGGCGCGCCGAACTTGGTGAGCGCGCGGCCTGGGAGCCGACCGTGGCCGACGGCCTCGGCGACGCGTAGGTGGTGCCCGAGCGCGGCGACGTCTGGGTCGTCGATCTGGATCCGACTCGCGGCCACGAACAGGCGAAGACACGACCGTGCATCGTGGTCTCGGATGACCGCTTCAACCGCAGCGCGTCCGGGCTCGTGGTTATCGTGCCGCTCACGTCGGTGAACCGCGGCATCCCCTGGCACGTCCGGGTCGCGCCGGTGGACGGCGGCGTGCGCCAGGAATCCTGGGCCATGGTCGACCAGCTGCGGACGATGTCGCGCGATCGACTCGTCGGCGATCCGTGGGGCCGGGTCTCCCCGGCCGTGATGGCGGCGATCGAAGAGCGATTGCGCCTGCTGCTCGGGCTCGCCTGAGTGCGGCAGCAAGGGGACCCGGTGTAATCCGTCCAGACCGCAGAGCACGGGGGAGCCCGGGGCTGCGGCGACGAGGCCGGGCGATGGAAGGAGCGGCGCTACCAGTGCAACTACGCGCGGCGAAAGCGGACGCAGGCGCGGGAGGCAAGCCGACTCACTTGAGTCCTATGGACGCTTGTGTGAGCGGTTCTAGGCCCGGTCCACACTGGGGACGGGCCGACTTAGGCACACAGAGCGTCACCCGCGCCGCGTCCATGCCTGGGCCAGGACCGCCGACCACGCGACGACGACGAGGCCCATCGCTGCGACGATCGCGGCCTCCACGGGGCGGTACACGCCCGGCTGGAACAACCACCCGAGCAGCATTGGCGCGATGAACATCAGGGCCGACCGGGCGATGAGCGCATTGACCAGCCGTTGAGCCTGGCCTTGTCGCGCTGGGCCCTGACGAGGCGTCGGAGTGGGTCTCGCCACAGCAGCAACCAGGACTCGCGCGGTGTTCGGGAGGCGGGAGAGCTCGAGGTAGGGACCCGCCACGTCCGCCGCACCCACGATCCAGCCGACCGCACCGGTCAGCGCGAGGAGGATGAAGGCGATCGGCCGGTTCGAGTCGGAGATACCCGCCCCGCTCGACTGCGGGAGTAGTAACGCCCCCAGGAAGCAGGCGAGCGCGATCCCCACTGGGATCCACAGCGTCGCGAGTGACGATAGCCCAGTCGGGCGCTGGATCACGACGCCTGCTCCCGAGCTTCCACGTTCTCGGCCCGTTCGGGGGACCGGAAGGGCATGGGATCGGTGCCGAACAGCACGGTGATGACCCACTCGGAGCGGAACCCGGCATTGTCGAGCCCGCGCCAGGGCAGCCGGCGCAGGCGCTCCGAGCGCATCGCGGCGGTGAGCGCGTCGGTGTAGAAACGGGCGGCATCCTGCCGGTTCGAGTGCGCGGCGATGAGGGCGAGCCGGATGTCGAGCCGCGTCAGGTTCGAGACGCGGCCGCGCCCTGGGACGAGCGCGCGCCGGACTGCGGTGAGATAGCGCTCGATCGCGCCCGTCGAATACGGTCCCTCGCCGTCGAGCCGGGCCTGGATCGCGTCGCCGTTGTCGCGCAGGAACTTCTTGATCGAGGGCGTGGCTTCCTTCATCGCCCGAGCTCGCCACGCGCGAAACAGCGCAGGGTCGGCGAGCGCCGCCTCGCCGGCCTTCACGAGGGGATGCGTGCCCGGATACATCCGCGCGCGGTTGAACCGCCGACGCAGCAGGTCCCAGGTGTGCCACGTTGAGGCATGGATCCGGATCCCGGGCCACACGAACTCGGCGGCGTCCGCGAGGTCCTTCCAGCGATCGGCGAGCACCTCCTTCGGGCGACCGGGCAAGCTCCGGAAGAACGCCACCCACGCGTCGAAGCCGTCGTTGGGGACCGCCCGGGCATGGACGACATGGAAGCCCGTCGCGGTCGGCACGCCTCCCGCCAGCACCGCGAAACCCCAGTCGCCCCCGCGCTTGGGCTGCCCGGCCCTGGCCGTGCCTGCGCCGTAGAGAGCCGACAGCTTGAACTTCGTGGCGTCCACCACGAGTGGCTTGTCGGCCGGCCACTCGCGATCGGCGGTCATAGCCACCAGCAGCGCGCCGTAACGGTCGAGCCAGTCGCCGGCGAGCCGCGCGTCCTCCTCGGGGCGGACGATCTCGTAGCGTTTCCCGGCCCACGGGCGGAGGCGGAACTTGGGAGCTGGCGGGAAGGCGGGCGGCCGCGGAACGCCGGTGATGATCGCCCGCTGGTCGAGTCGCGCGTGGCGGCCCTCCCTGGCCTCCCGGATGGCCTTTCCGAGGCTGAGGCCCTGGCCGATGTAGCGCAAGAACGACACCACGTGGTCGAGGTGATACCAGGCATGCTCGGCGACCGGGTAGCCGCTGTCCCAGTCGCGCTCGCACGCGACGCACAGCCCGAGCAGGTCCTCGGTGATGGCCCGTCGAGGCGCGTGCGGCTTCTTCCGATCAGCGAGACACACGTATCGCTGTCGGCGCAGGCGCGAGGTCTTACCCCAGGGGACGACAGGCGCGTCAGGATGTTCCGCGCACGTGGGGATGGATGACTGGTCCATCCCGAAGCGCTCCGTTGAGGCGAGGCCGGGGTGGCCTCAGTCCGTCCCGCATCCTACCTGATCCACACAAGCGTCCATAGGTTTCACTTGACAACGCCCGGCAACCAGATGATAGTGAATACGCTATCAGGAGGGCCCACCGAGTGAGAGCCTCGATGCTGGTCCGCAGCGCCAGACGGCAGGCCGGTCTGACTCAGCGCGAACTCGCGCAGCGCACAGGCATTCCGCAAAGCACGATCGCACGCATCGAGCGCGATCAGAACGACCCGCGTGCGAGCACGCTCAACTCGCTCCTCATCGGTTGCAGCCAGACGCTGATCGGGTCGGGTTTCGCCCCCGACACCACACTCGAGTTGAGCGAACGGGCGGCACGCCACCTGCCAGAGATCACCCGCAGGCTGGCGGACGGCTTCCGGCCAAGCCGGATCATCCTGTTCGGGTCGCAAGCCAAGGGCCAGGCCCGCCGCGACAGCGATCTCGATCTCCTGGTCGTCGTGGCGCATGTCGACGACAAGCGCCAGTTGCGCGTGGCCATGCGACAAGCCGTCGCCGACATTCCGATCGACAAGGACATCCTGGTCATCACCGAACGCGAGGCGGCGGCCCATCACGGCCGGTCGGTGTTGTCCACGGCGCTGCGCGACGGAGTGCCGGTGTATGGCCGCTGAGCAGAAGAAACCCGCGGAGGAACACGTCGCGGAGGCCGCGACGTGGCTCGGTTACGCGCAGGGCGATCTCGCCACTGCGCGAAGCAACCACGCCGATAAGTCCGTGCCCAATCGGAACGCCGGATACATGGCTCAGCAGGCGGCCGAGAAGGCCATCAAGGCCGTCATCCTTCTCGAGAATCGCCCGTTCGACATGATCCACGACGTAGATACGCTGGCCCGCCAGGTCCCGCAGGACTTCGTCGTCCCGACGCCGAGCGAGGACCTGTCGTGGCTGACCGACCTCGAAACGAGCTCACGGTATCCCGAGCAGGGCGAGGTCGTGACCAGCGAGGACGCTGAGCGCGCAATCGACATCGCCGAAGCCATTGTCGCCGCCGCTCGCAGCCATTTCGCGGCCCGCGGCGTGGATTCCGATCTCTTCGTCTCGAGTTAGCAGGCGAGCAAGCGCGGGCGCGCCTCGAGGTGGGCTCCGTGGCGATTCCGGCAGCCGCCGGGCTGCACATAGTATCCTATGCGTATGTTCACGGAGCGAACGCAGGTTCTGCTGTCCAGGGAGCAGCTGGCGCGGCTGAAGCGGGCCGCGCGGCGCGAAGGCCGGTCGGTCGGCGGCGTGATCCGCGAGGCCATCGACGCGTACACCACCGCATCGTCCGATCGCCGGCGAGAGGCCGTCCGCCATCTCCTCGCGATGGACGCGCCCGTCGACGATTGGGACGTGATGAAGGCCGAGATCATCCGTGGGGCGACGGGTGAGGAGTGACGTTCTTCCTCGACACGGCCGTCTTCATGTACGCCGGCGGACGCGACCACCCGCTGCGTCTGCCCTGCCAGGCGATCCTCGAGCGCGTGGCGGCGAGCGCGCTCGACGCGACGACGTCGGCGGAGGTGGTGCAGGAGATCCTCCACCGGTTCGTGGCCATCCGGCGTCCCGACATCGGCACGGCGATGGCGCGCGACGTGCTCGATGCGTTCGAGCCGGTGCTGCCGATCACCAACGGCGTCGTTCGCCGGATGCCCGACCTCGTGGAGCGCTACCCGTCGCTCGCCGCCCGCGACCTTGTGCACGTGGCGACGTGTCTGGAGGAGGGGATCGAGACGATCGTCAGCCCCGATCGTGGCTTCGATGACGTCCGGGAGATTCGTCGGCTGGACCCGACCGCCCTGGCCGGCTGACGCAGCGCCCCAGCGGCAGTTGCGCGCCGTTGCGTCGTAACCCTTCCGCAAGGTGCCCGGTCCGAGACTGGCGCGCATGAACACGCAGCCGGCCCCGGACACGCGGACCGCGCCCCCGCCCGGCGTATCCGGCCCTCGCTGCGCAAGCGTCCCGCCCAGCATCCCGCGCCCATAGGGATTCGGTGCGCCGCCATCCGCGGTGCCGCCCGGCCGGGTGCACGGCGAGGCACGCAGGAACGACGAGAAGGGACATTCGATGAAACGCAGAGTGATCGGGGCGGCACTGATGATCGCCGTGGGTGCGGGCGCCGCAGGATTCGCCGTGTTCGGACCGGGCCTGTCGAAGGGGGCCACCGCGCAGGTGCTCACCGCCACGGTCGCCCGGACCAACGTGACGGCGCAGGTCGTCGCGACAGGCAACGTATCTGCGACGGCCGTGTACGGCCTCGCCTTCGGGAGCGACCCGGACCTCACCAGCAGCTCGACGTCGACCTCGAGCACCGCGAGCACCGGTTCGTCGAGCTCCAGCAGCAGCTCCACCAGCACGACGTGGCTGGTGAAGACGGTGGGCGTGAAGGTCGGCGACACCGTCACGAAGGGCCAGGTGCTCGCTGCCGCCGACACCACCGACGCCGGCGTCCAGCTGGCCATCGCGAAGGCCAACCTGGCATCGGCTGAGGCCACCCTCGCCGTCGCTACCGGCCACGCCTCGGCCACCACCATCGCGTCGGCCCAGCAGACGGTCGCGCAGGCCAACCAGGCACTGGTGGCGGCGAACCACAACAGGTCGATCACGATCGATCAGAACGCGCTGTCGCTGCAGACCGCCGAGCAGGCGCTCGCCGGCGCGAAGGCGCAGCTGGCCACCGTCATGGCTGGCCCGACGGCCGACGAGCTCGCATCTGCGCAGGACGCCGTCGACACCGCCCAGCTCAACCTGCAGACCGCCCAGCAGAACCAGGCCAGCACCGTCGCGCAGGACCAGATCACGCTGGAGCAGGCCCAGGAGGCCGTGCAGACGGCCCAGCTCCAGTACCTGAACGCCGTGGGCGTCTCCGGCATCCAGTCGGCGCAGCAGGCCGTCACCAATGCGGTCACGAACCTGGATGCGACGAAGCTCAAGATCGCGGCCGCCGAGCAGCAGGCCGCCACGCAGGTCACGGCCGCGCAGGCGGCCCTCGCCACCGCGCAGCGCAACTACGAGTCGACGAAGACGCCGTCCTCGAGCGCCGCCACCACCGCCCAGCAGGCGGTGCAGACGGCCGAGCAGAACCTCGCATCGGCGAAGCAGAAGCAGGCCGCCGCGGCGATCCAGGAGAGCGACAGCCTGACCCAGGCGCAGCAGTCGCTCGCCGCCGCACAGCTCGCGTACCAGGAGAAGGTCGGTCCCAGCACCGCCGACGTGATCGCCGCCGACAAGGCGGCGGTCGCGAGTGCGGAGGTGGCCGTGGCCTCGGCCCGGAAGACCCTGGACCTGGCGTCCATCACTTCCCCCGACGACGGAGTCGTCACCGCGGTCAACGTGCGCGCGGGCGCCCTGGCGCCGTCCGGGTACGCCATCGAGATGCAGACCAGCTCGTTGCAGGTGATCGCGGCGTTCACCGAGAGCAACGTGGCGAGCCTCGAGGTGGGCCAGGCGGCCACGGTCACCATCAGCGCCACCAGCTCGACGGTGCAGGGCACGGTCACCGAGATCGCCCCGACCAGCTCCACCTCGTCGAGCAGCAGCAGCGTGGTCACCTACGACGTCACGGTCTCGCTGCAGGATCCGCCGGCGAAGGTGCGTTCCGGCATGTCGGCCAGCGTGGCCGTCACCACGGCCGAGGCCACCGGCGTGATCGCCGTGCCCTCCACCGCGCTCTCCGGTTCGACCGGCAACTACACGGTCCAGGTGGTCGACTCCACCGGCGCGACGAAGACGGTCTCGGTCAAGGTCGGGCTGGTCACCAGCTCCATGGCCGAGATCCAGAGCGGCCTGACCGCCGGCGAGAAGGTGGTGACCGGGTCCAGCACCGCGAAGACGTCGACCAGCTCCAGCTCGAGCTCCAACTCGGCGGGCGGGTTGAACAGCCTGGGCGGCATCGCGGGTGGCGCGGCGGGTGGCCCGCCGGCCGGCGGGCCGGGAGGCCAGCCATGATCGGCCTGCGCGCACGCCGCCAGGCGGCGGATCTCCTCGCCGGAACGGCGCCACTCGGCGGCGGCGGCCGGGACGGTTCGGACGCGATCATCGAGCTTCGGGGCGTCTCGCGCGTGTACGACACGGGCCGGGTCGTGGTGCCCGCACTCGAGGAGGTCGACCTGCGCGTGGAGCGCGGCGAGTTCCTGGCGATCATCGGGCCGTCCGGCTCGGGCAAGTCCACGATGATGAACATCCTGGGCTGCCTGGACCGGCCGACGGGGGGCCGCTACATCCTGGATGGCTCTCCGATCGACGAGCTCGACGACGCTGGGCTGGCGGCCCTGCGGA
>JAJYGO010000128.1 GCA_021785115.1 Chloroflexota bacterium
GGCCTCGAGCAGCTCGCGGACGCCGCGCTCGAGCCCGGTCTCAAGCACGCGCACGTCGTGTACCTGGGCTATGGTGCATCGCGCCCGATGCTCGATGCCCTGGCTGCCGAGCCGCGCTACGGCGGTCGCCTCCATGTTCTGGACGCGGTCGACCCATCCGTGCTGCTGGACTGGGTCACAGGAGCGGACGTGGGCGTCATTCCCGGGCAGCGCTCGACCCTGAACCATCTGCTCTCGAGCCCCAACAAGCTGTTCGAGTCCATCGCCGCCGGCGTTCCTGTTGCGATCATGGACTTCCCGTACGTGCATCAGGTGGTCATCGACAACCCGGACGGCCCGCTCGGAACCGTGTGCGACCCCGCCGATCCCGCGTCAATCGCCCGAGCCATCCGCGGGGTGATCGACCTCCCTGAGAGCGAGCGCGAGGCGTTGCGCCGACGGTGCCTGCGGGCGGCCGGCGAGCTCTGGAACTGGGAGACGGAGTCAGCGCGGCTGGTCGAGCTCTACGACTCGCTGGCGGTTGGTGCAGGGCCCTCGAAGGCGGGCACGACGACGTCCCAGTCGCGATAGCGGCCCCCGCGACCGCGCGAGTAGAACCGAATGCCGTGGCGCCGCAGCTCGTTGGCGAGTCGCTCGCTCCGTTCGTCGGCGACCCCGGCGATCCGCCTCGTGGCGGTGTCGAAGGCCGTGACGCCGTCTCGCTCTGCCTCGCCCGCGGTGCCAGCGCCGACGACCAGTAGCCGATTCGCGGCGATGGTGCTGTCCCGTCCGCGGCGCTCCCACGCGTCTGCGTCCAGGATCCCGACATAGGTCGTCGCCCCGAGGGCGATCGTCACGGTGCCGAGATCCGGGGACGAGACCGCCGTGGCGGGCGACCCTTCGAGCTGTGCGAGCTGGCCGAGGAAGCTCATCCAGAAGTCGTGCAGCCGCTCGCCGGTAAGCGGGCTGGGGTAGGCGCCAGCCCGGATGACCGTCGCGGGCGACCCGGCCGCCAGCGAGCCGTCCGGGATGTCCTTGGTGACGAGCGAGTTCACGCCGATCACGCAGTTGCGACCGATCCGGACGCCGGGATTGATGGTTGCGCCCGGCACCCACGTGAAGTCGCCGATCTCCACGCCTGCATAGGCGACGGGGAACCCCATCAGACGCGACGGATAGGCGCCGTGCGTGTAGATGCTCGTTCGCGTGCCGAGGCCGACCTCGTGCCCGAGCGTCACCGGCCGGGCCGTGTTGACCAGCGTCTGGACTCCAAGGTGCAGGTAGTGTCCGGCGTCGAGGCGCGACGGGCGCTCGAACGCTGATCCGCCGCCGATCTTGGCCTGGGGCAGCATCCACAGCTCCTGGCCGATGTGGACGCTGCGCCCCGAGATCTCGCACGCCTCCCCGACGGTGCCGTGGGTGCCGATCTCGAGTTCGTCAAGGACGCGGATCGTGGCATGCCGCACGATGCGCACCTCGTCGCCGAGGCGAATGGCCCCACCCTCGATGCGAACGGCTCTCCCTATCTGAACGCCGGCGCCCACCAAGAACCGGTCCGCCGTGATCCGCACTCCCGGCGGAGTCCGGAAGTCGTCACCCCCCGAGGTGCCGATCCGGCTGCCAGGGCCGACGACCACTTCGTCGGCCTCGATGACCACGTTGTCGCCGAATTCGCAGCCATCACCGATCTCTACTCGCTGGGCCCGGATTGTCGGCTCGGCCACCGTCAGCTGACCACCATGCGGATCACCTCGTAGGCCTCGGCAGCCGGCCGGTTGACCTGCACCCCACGAACCAGCGCTAGACCGCGGAGGAACTCCGGATTCATGTACGGCCGGTGCTGTTGTGACACGTAGCACGCGGCGTGAGCGATCTTGATCTCCATGTGCCGCTCCTCGAGGGGCACGAAGCAGGCGTGCCTGAATGAGATCGTGTTCATGGGCAGCTCATAGCCCAGGATCGTGGCGTGCTTGAAGGCCCGGGTCGCTTCCCGCGAGATGATGTCGTGATCCTGGTGGATGTCCGACGTGGAGGGGACGAGCACCAGATCGGGCGCGATGGTGCGCCGCATCGCGACCAGCTGCTCCAGGATCTCTTGGCGGTCCCTCGGGAAATGGCGGACCCTGTAGTCATACAGGTAGAACCGGTCCGGCGCGATTCCCAGCACTTCTGCCGCGGCCCTGCTCTCGTGCTTGAGGACGTCGCGGTCGAACCCCTCCGGGACGGATTCCTCGCACCACGAGAAGGCGGCGAGATGGACGTCGGCCCCCTCCTCGCCGAGCCGTGCGATCAGTCCCGCGCAGCCGAATTCGTCGTCCGTGTGGGCAGCTATGACCAGCGTGCGCCTGCTGTTGAAGAGCAATTGGCCGGCCTCTCAGCGCCCGGGGGACCTGATGAAGTGGTGCCGCCGAGATGGTAGCAACTGCGCGATCTCGGTACTCTTCCGGGCATGCAGGTCCACGCTCGTCGAACGCCCACGTCCCCGATTCTCGAGAAGCCGCTCAGGTTCGGGCTGTCGTCTTCGGTGGTTCGCCCCCGATGAGCCGGATCGTCATGTTCGTGTTCAACGACTGCCGCAACGATGCCCGCGTCCTGCGTGAAGCCGGCTCGCTATCGGCTGCGGGACACGAGGTCACCGTGGTCGCGCGGGTGGCAGACCCATCGTCGGCTGATGCCGAGACGGAGAACCGCGACGGGTTCCGGATCATCCGCGTGCCCATCCCGCAGGGTCGTCGGGCACTGTGGAGGTGGTTCTCCGCCCCCTGGAGCCTCCGGCCCGCTTGGACCGCGTCCACCAAGTCCGCCGCGCGCCGCCTGCCGTCGTCCCTGCCCGAGCTGCTCAGGCAGCTGGGGATCGGCCTCGTCTCGCTCCCCTGGTTCACGATCCGGCTCTCGGTGCGCGTGGCATCGCGCGGGCGCGAGGCGAGGTCGGGCCGCTCGAGCCTCGATTGGTACGCGTGGTGGCGCCTCGTGCTTCTCGGCTGGGCTGCCGCCGCCGCCGAGGCCGCGCCGCCCGGAGATTTCTGGCATGGCCATGACGCGACCGGGCTCGAGGCTGCGGGGCGTGCCTTTCGGCGCCGCGGGGGCGCCATCGTCTACGACAGTCACGAGATCTTCCTGGAATCGGGCTCGAATGCGGCCCGACCACGCGTCCTCAAGGCGCTCATCGCCCGCTCCGAGCGGGGCTGGACCCACCGCGCCATGGCGCTCGTAACCGTCAATGACTCGCTCGCCGCGGAGCTCGGCCGACGCCTTCGGCCGCGCCGCACGGTGGTCGTCCACAACGCGCCCGATCGATGGGATCCGCCCCCGGAGCGTGCCGAGCTGATCCGGGCGGCCGCCGGGATCGCAGCGGATGCGGCGATCGCCCTGTACCACGGTGGATTCTCGGCGCACCGTGGCCTCGAGGAGCTGGCTGCGGCGATCCTCGAGCCAGGCCTCGAGTGCGTTCATGCCGTGTATCTGGGCTACGGCTCGATGCGCGCCGGACTCGACGCGATGGCGCGCGACCCGCGGTACGGCGGCCGGATCCACGTCCTCGACGCGGTGCCGCCATCCGAGTTGATCCCCTGGGTTGCCTCCGCGGACGTCGGCGTGATGCCGATCCAAGCGTCAACGCTCAACCACCGCCTGTCCACGCCGAACAAGCTGTTCGAGAGTCTCGCCGGCGGGCTGCCCGTCGTGGTCAGCGACTTCCCGGAGATGCGGTCGATCGTCCTCGACAACCCGGGCGGCCCGCTCGGCGAAGTGTGCGACCCGAGCGACCCCGCGTCGATCGCGGCGGCCATCCGCCGGGTGCTCGACCCCACCGAGGGCGAGCGACGGGCCCTCCGAGCGCGGTGCCTTGCGGCTGCGCACGAGCGCTGGAACTGGGAGCACGAGTCGGCGGCACTGGTGGCGCTCTACGCCGCCCTCGCCGGAGAGGGCGGGCGCTGATGGCGCGTCCCGCGCCAGTCCCCCAGCGGGCGACGATCGTGCTGCCGTCCACGGGCGAGTTCGACTCACGCACCTACCGCATCGCGAGGGCGCTCGTGATGCGCGGGCACAGCGTGACAGTCCTCGCCCGCCTCGGCCCGGGTCTCGCCGCCGACGAGCTTCACCCGTCGGGGTACCGAATCCGGCGGACGGCCACAGGGGCCGCTGACGGGCTGCCGCTGCCTGCCGCGGCACGAGCCCGCCTCGCCCGGCGGCGCTGGGGCGCCGTTGGGGATGGCACGCCCGAGGAAGTTCCCGGACACCGCAATGCCGCAGCCCGCGGCGCAGGCACGGCGACGCGCCGCAACGGCGCCTTCGGGCGCGTCAAGCGCGTGACCGCCGGCGTCCGCCGGATCGCCGCGATGGCGCTCGTGGTCCGCTCCCAAACGCGCGCCAGCCGCTCCATCGACGGCGGTGCCGACCTCTACCACGGCATGGCGTACATGGGCATCCCGGTTGCCCTCAGCCTCGCAGCCCGCCATCCCGGGGCGCACGTGGTCTACGACGCCCGCGACATCTACGTAGACGCTGGCAACCTGGCGCGCCTCCCGGGCCCAGTGCGCCGCGTCGTCGGTGCCGCGGAACGTCGCTGGGCGCGGCGAGCGGACCGTGTCCTGACCGTGAACGTCCCGTATGCGGAGGTGATGGCGAGTCGCTGGGACGTGCCGATGCCGGTTGTCGTGCTCAACTGCTCCTATCGCTACCAGCCCGCTGAGCCAAGGCCGCGACGGCTCCATGAGGCGCTGGGGCTGTCGCCGGACCGCCGGGTCGTGCTCTACCAGGGCGGGTTCTCGCCCGATCGCGGGATCGAGCAGCTCGTCGAAGCAATCCCGCAGGTTCCCAACGCCACGCTCGTGCTGCTGGGGTACGGCAGGCTCCGGGCGTGGATCGACCGCGCCGCCGCGGAGCCTGCGCTCGCGAACAGGATCGCGGTGCTCGACGCCGTGCCGCCGACCGAGCTGCTCGACTGGGTGGCCTCCGCCGACGTGGTCGCGATGCCCATCCAGCCCACCACGCTCAACCACCGGCTGACGACGCCCAACAAGCTGCTGGAGGCGATGGCGACGGGCGTGCCGGTGGTTGCCTCGGACCTGCCGGGGATGGCCGACATCGTGCGGGCGGCCGACTGCGGTGTCCTCTGCGACCCGACCGACCCCGTGGCCCTGGCCGCGGCGATCCGCGTCGTGCTCGACGCGCCGGACGGCGGCCGCTCGATGGGCGAGCGGGGCCTGGCAGCGGCGCACGCGGAGTACAACTGGGAAGCCCAGATGGAGAAGCTGCTCGACGTGTACTCGATCCTCACGGGCAGGCCGTGGTGACCACGGGCTCGCGCGGCCGCGCCGTGCTCCTGGTGGCCAACGCCGCCAGCCCGTACTCCCGCGGGCTCCGACTCGCGCGCACGCTCCGGGCCGCGGGCTGGGACGTGGAGATCGCCGCGGTGGACGACGGGCGCCATCCGGCCGACGAGGACGACGCGGGAGTCCGTGTCCGACGATACCGGCCGCGCGGCAGGTGGGTGCGCTGGCAGACGGATGCGTCGAAGCCGTTGCGCGGCGGGCTGCGGGGCCGCCTCGCGCGCTGGGCTGATGCCGCCGTCAAGCTGCTCGCGTGGCCGGTCCACGTCCGGGCCTGGTGGGCCGCGCTCGACGCCGAGCTGCCGCCGGCCGACCTGTACCACGCCTTCGGAATCCTCACGATCCCGGTCGCGCTGCGGCTCGCGGCCGAGGCGCGCCGGAAGGGCCGGGCCGGCTGCGTGGTGTACGACATCATCGACGTGATCCTCGAGTCCAACAACGTGGCTCGCGTCCCCGGTCCGATGCTGGCCCTCTGGAAATGGCGCGAGCGCCGGTGGGTGCGGCGCGCCGACCTGGTCGTGACCGTCAACGAGCCCATCGCCGAGCACCTCGCCCAGGCGTGGCGCCTCGCCCGGCGTCCGACCGTCCTGCTCAACTGCCAGCCGCGCTGGTCGCCGCCTGCCGTGCGCCCGGACCTCGTCCGGCAGGCTACGGGCATCCCGCCCGGGCGGCGCGTCGTGCTGTTCCTGGGCCGCCTCGGGCGCGAACGCGGTCTCGAGGTGGCGGCCGAGGCGGTGCTGCAGCTCGAGGACACGGCCCTGGTGTTGCTGGGCTTCGGCGCCTGGGAGGGCCAGCTGCGCGACCGCGACAGCGACCCCCGGTTCGCCGGCCACCACTACACGCTGCCGCCCGTCCATCCCGACGAGGTGCCGGCGTGGACCGCGTCCGCTGACGTCTCGGTCATCGCGGTGCCCGCGAACTCGCTCAACCAGCGGCTGTCCACGCCGAACAAGTTCTGGGAGTCGATCACCGCCGGGACGCCGGTCGTGGTGGGGCGCGATCTTGCCGTGATGCGCTCCATCACCGAGGCGGAGGGCATGGGAGCTGTGGCCGATCCCGCCAGCGCGACCGACCTCGCGCGCGCTCTGCGGGAGGTGCTCGAGGCGCCCGCCGAGACCCGCGAAGCGATGCGCGAGCGGTGCCTTCGCGTGACGCGCGAGCGTTACTGCTGGGAGCTCGCCGTGGAGCCGTATCTCGGCGAGCTGCGGCGGCTGGGGGCGTAGCGTGGCCCCGCTGCGGGTGCTGACGGTCGCGCGCTGGTACCCGTCACATGACGCGCGATTCCGGGGCGTGTTCGTGGCCGACCTAGTCCGGGCGCTCGGCGGGCTGGGTGTCGACAGCGTCGTGGCGTCGTGGGAGGCCGCCGTGGTGCACGCGGGTCGGCTGGCGGCGGGCAACGTCGAGCGCGCCGTCGCGGCGTGGACCGCGGCCGTGGAGCGCGGAGCGGTGCTCAGCACGCCGGTCGATTGGGGCGCTGGCGTCCCCGTCGCCCGGCTGCCGGTGGTCGACGACGCGGCGAGCGACGGATGGCGCGACGTCGTGGCGGCGCACGCGGCCCTCCTCGAGCCGCTGGTCCTGGGGATGGCGCGAGGCCCGCGCTTCGACCTCGTGCACGCGCATACCGGCGCCCCGGACGGTCTCGTCGCCGCGGCGGTCGCGGACCGGCTCGGCGTCCCGCTGGTCGTGACGGAGCACGCCTCGAACGCCGGGCGCTGCAGCGCCGAGGATCCCAGCCTCGCCGCTGCGTACCGGACACTGCTCGATGACCCCCGCCGCCTCGTCTCGATCAGCCCGGCCAGCCGGGCTCGACTGGCCGCAGCCCTGGCCGTGGACGAAGCCCGGATCGGGCTCATCGGCAACGTCGTGGACACGACGGCGTTCCCGGTGTCGCCCGCGGCGGACCGCGATCCCAAGGACCTGCTCTGGGTGGGGGAGCGCAGCACGAAGAAGGGCGCCGATGTCCTGCTGCGCGCCTTCGCCATGCTGGCCCAGGACGATCCCGCCCTGCGCCTTCGCCTGATCGGCCGGTCGCCGACCCCGCAGGTGGAGGGCGAATGGATGGCCCTCGCGGCCGAGCTCGGCATCGCGGCGCGCGTGGCGTTCGAGGGGCCGGCGGACCGAGCGGGGGTTGCCCTGGCGATGGCGCGTGCCGCCGCTTTCGTGCATCCGAGCCCGGCCGAGACCTTCGGGATCGTCGCCGCCGAGGCGGTCGCGTCAGGGCTGCCCGTTGCGGCGACCCCGTCGGGTGGCGTCGAGGACATCGTCGGGCAGGACGGCGCGCTGGGGACGATCGCGATAGGCCACGAGCCGGCGGCGCTCGCGGCGGCGGTGGCCGACGTGCTCGCCCGGCGTTCGTCCTTTGACTCGCGGGCGATGCACGAGTCCATCGCGGCCCGCTTTGGCGCGCCCGTCGTCGCCGGCGCCTATGAGCGCCTGTACCGGGAGCTGCTCGCCGCTGCCCCGGCTCCGGCGAGCCCGGCGTCGCCAGAACCCGCATCACCGGACCTCGCGACGCCGAACCCGATGTCGCCGCACGGGGACGCGGCCCTGGTCGTGGGCCTCCAGCGGACGCTCCTCGATCGGCGGCTGGCGTCCTTCCCGTGGCCGGGCCGCGCGGGGATCACGATCGTCACCGTGGCGGGCAAGGACCGCGCCTCCTCGCAAGGCTGGGCGGACGCCCTCGTGGAGGTCGACCCTGACGCGTGGTACCGCAGCGAGATGGCCCGCCTGTCTGGCCCCACACTGTCGGGCATCCCGGGCGGCGTGGCCCGCGGGCTGCGGTTCCTGCTCCGCCCGCGCGCCGGGCTGGCGCGCCGCCGCCTCCTCGCCCAGCGCGAGGAGCGCCGAATCGCCGAGTCGCAGCGGCTGGTGCTCGAGGCGTGGCGCCAGCGGGTTGCCGCGGGAGATCAGCCGTGGCTCGTGGCACTCGACCCCGTGGACGTGGTCGCGGCACGCACGGCAATCGATGCGGGCGCGCGGCTGGCGCCGGGCGGGATGCGCTGGCTGGCGGACCGATTGGATGCAGCCGACGCCGCCAAGGCAGGCTAAGCGTGAAGCCAAGCACCGCGGGTTGGGTCGGAGGGCGATCCCGCTACCCGGGCGACAACGGTCTCTGGCTGGGCCGGTGAGAGGCCTAGCGCCCCGCCTTCGCCCGGGCCGCTGCGGCAGCCTTTGCGGCAATGGCTTTGAGCTCCTCCTCGCGCTCCACCTTGGCGCGCGCGGAATGCTCCACGTGGACCCCCACCACCTCTGACGGTGTGCCCTCCATCACGACGCGGCCCTTCTCGAGGAGC
>JAJYGO010000482.1 GCA_021785115.1 Chloroflexota bacterium
CCACGAACGGCATGAACAGGAACGCCGGGAACGGGTCGAAGGGGACGTAGACGCGCCCGTCCAGCACGATGATGTCGTTGATCGGGGGGCGCCAGTTCACTTCGAGCCAGAGATGGCCGTGCAGGAACGAGTCGGCCATCAGGAAGAAGTCCGGCCGACCCGCGTCGAACCAGCCGCGGTTGACGACCTCCGGCACGATCCCCGCGTCGACGAGGACGGTGAGGAGCACCAGCGCGACCGGCACGCCGAGCGCGACCAGCCAGCCGGCACCTGCGCCCGGGGCGTCGAACGGCGACTCCTCGAGATCCCAGGACTGGTCGGGGTAGCCGCTCCCTCCGGCCGAGCTCACGCCGGCTCGACCTCCTCGAAGCCGGGCTCACCGGCTCCCAGGTCGCGCGCCGCCTCGGCCTCGCCAGCATCGCGCAGCGTCCCCAGCCCCCAGCGGATCCGGGCCAGCTCGATCCCACCGAGGAGCGAGACCGGCAGCACCGTGGCGGCGTGGCTGAGGATCCCGAACGCGAGCGCGGTCGGCGCGTCCAAACCGAGCGCGGTGGCGATCACCACCACCCCGAACTCGAAGGGGCCGATCCCCGCCGGCGCCGAGGGGAGCGCGGCACCCAGGTTGGCCGCCACGGCCACCGCCACCAGCCCGAAGGGCGGCAGCGAGATGTGCAGCGAGGCCGCCGTCACCGCGAAGAGCCCGGCCGTCGCGAGCCAGGCGGCGAAGGAGAGCGCCAGCGCCAGCAGGACCCGCCACGGTTCGGCGGCGTCAAGGAGCGCGTGGAGGAAACGGGCCGCGATGTCGGCGACCCGCGTCGGGAACCCGGCCGGTGCCCGCGCGACCAGGGCGTCGATCCAGCGTCGCACGGTGGCGTGCGGGACCACGACCACCACGGCCACCACCGCTCCGGCGGCCAGGGCGATCAGCGTGAGCGTGACCACGATCGCGCCGTGGATCCCGACCATCCAGGTCGCCACGGCGCCCAGGGCCGCGGCCGCGATCACGTCGAGCGCACGCTCCATGGCGATCGACCCGAGCGCCCGGCTGCGGCCGACGTGCTCGCGCGTCCCCAGCAGGTGGGCGCGCACGAGCTCGCCCAAGCGGGCCGGCAGGATGTTGTTCGCCAGGTACCCGATGACGAGGTAGGTGAACGTGCCGCGGTAGCCGGGGCGCGGCTCGCGGGCCAGCAGGATCCGCCAGCGGATCGTGCGCCACGTGAGGTCGACGGCGAAGGGGACCAGCACCAGGGGGAGCAGCTGCACCTGGCTGCGGCCCAGCGCGTCGAGCACGCGGCCGAGGTTGATCTCCCAGAGCAGGAACGCGACCGCCGCGACGCTCACCGCGAGCCCGACCAGGGCCCGCACGCGTCCGCTCACGCCGTCCCTCGCGCGCCGCGCCGCCGGTCACGAGGCCGCACGCGGCCGGACCAGGATCCGCTCACGCGGGCGGATCCGCCTCGACGCGCCGCGGGACCAGCCGCACGTCCCGGCGCAGCCCCGTGCGATGCAGCAGGAAGCGGACCACCACGCGCAGCGTCCCGAACCCGTACCGCACCGAGCGGCGGAACCCCACCGAGGAGGCCTCGCGGAAGTAGCGCGTGGGCACCGCCACCTCCGTGATGCGGAACCCCGCCGCGACCACCTGCGCCACGAACTCCTGGTCGAAGACGAAGTCGTCGCTGTTGCGCTCCCAGGCGACCGTCCGGAGCAGCCGCGCGGAGTACGCCCGGAACCCCGTGTGGTACTCGGAGAGGCGCAGGCCGAAGGCCAGGTTCTCGGCGGTGGTCAGGAAGTGGTTGGCCAGCCACTTCCAGATCGGCATCCCGCCGGCCAGCGGGTCGCCGAGGAAGCGCGACCCCAGCACCATGTCCGCGCGTCCCGCCAGGATCGGAGCGATGACGGCCGGGATGCGCGTCGGGTCGTACTGGTAGTCCGGGTGGACCATCACCACGACGTCGGCGCCCGCCGCGAGCGCCTCCCGATAGCAGGTCTTCTGGTTGCCGCCGTAGCCCTTGTTCTGCGCGTGGACGATCACGTCGAGCCCCAGGCGCTGCGCGATCTCCACGGTCCTGTCGCGCGACACGTCGTCGACCAGGATGATCCGGTCCACCACGTCACGCGGGATGTCGTGGTAGGTGCGCTCCAGGGTCTTGGCGGCGTTGTACGCCGGCATGACGACGATGATCACGGGGTCCTCGATGCCTTGCGTCGGTGCAGTGCTTTCGCTTGGCTCGCCTGTCCGATACGGCACGCCGATCCGGCGAGCATGGCGCCCGGCCATCGTAGCCGGTCCCCGCTGAGACCATGGCGGGGCGTCGGCAGCGAACAGGAGCAGGCGTGCCGCCACCGGCATCAGGCCGCGCGGCGGCTGACTCAGACGTCCGCCGTCACCAGGTCACGGTCCGCCAGCAGACGAACGTGCCGCGCGGCGATGAAGGCCAGAGCGTAGATCGCCGCAATCAGCAGAAGCAGCGCCTGGTAACCGGTGGCCAGCGATACGTATTCCAGGACTGCCCCGACCATCGCGCCCAACAGGTTGGACGCGAACGACATGTCCGCCGTACGGGTGTCCCGGAATGAGTAGGTGAAGACGAGGTTGGCCAGGAAGACCGGCGCAAACGCGATCCCGGACGCCAGCGCATAGCGGAGCCACGGCGGATCCACGAGCAGTGCCGAAGGTGGAAGCGCGTAGGCGAGGGCCAGGGCGCCGAACAGGGCTCCGTACAGGAGGGCGGGCCGGCCGAGACGCAGCCGCGCGTTCACCAGGATCGCCGCGAGCACGCTCGCGAGGATGGCGAAGAAGACGAGCGCGTTCACGAGCCAGGTCGTTCCGAACAGCAGGCTGAAGGTCACGAGGCTTCGGGTCTCCAGCAGCATGAAGGCCGCACCGAGCAGGAAGAAGTGCGGACTGAAGCGGTGCAGAGAGGTGCCGCCCACGCTGGCCGCGCGCCATGTGAGAAGTCCCGCCCATAGCAGGACGAGGCACAGCGCCACGAGATAGATCGGGGCAACACCCGGGGTCAGAAGGTAGAGAAACGGCCAGTCGTCGGTCGCCGGGACCGGATCCGATCTCAGCGGACCCGGGACCGCCAGCGACGCGGTGCCTGCGGCGGAGGCGGTCGATCGCGCAACCCCGAGCGTGCCAGGACCATCCGCAAGTGCCGCCGCCGCATCTCCCAGCTGCGGGTAGGTCGCAACCAGCGGAGCAGTCCCGAAGGTGCGTTGGAGCATGCCGGCGAGCTTGTCGACCAGCCACTGCTGACGGTAGAAGTTGTAGACAACGAAGACGCCGCCGGGCGCGAGGTGATCACGGACACTCGCAAACGCCTGGTCAGTGAACAGGAACGACTCGAGGCGGATATTTGCCGTCGAACTCACGAGGGTCAGAGAGTCCGGCAGCGCGAAGACCACGAGATCGTAGCGCTGGTCTGTGTTCCGGAGGAACGCACGCCCGTCGTCGATGACACGACTGACCCGTGGGTCGGAGTAGGGCCGCAGTGGGTTGTCCTGGGCGCCGATGGTGGCGATCTCTGGGTCGATCTCGACCGCGTCAACGTGCTTCGCACCGTGCTGCAGAGCAATCGCGGTGTCATTTCCCGTCCCTGCACCGACGACGAGCACGTCATTGAAGGTGCGTCCAGGCAGCCACTGGTAGACCTGGTAGTAGAAGGGAAAGAGCGTCGCCCCCGGCCTAGTGGGGAAGTTCTGGTGTGGGATGCCGTTCACGTTGACCTGCTCAACACCAGGCGTCCGGTACACGGTGATGCGGTAGTACGGAGACCAGATCGAGCCACTGGCCTGAACTATGGACAGGACTATCACTGCCGCCATCGCGGCGCCGGCGACTGCGGACCATCGCGTGACCGGCTTCCCAATGGCCAGCAACCCGAGAAGCAACGCCACGACGGCGAACCAGATCGGTGGCGGTGTGGACATAGCGGACAGCAACGCGAAGCCTGCGATGCCGGTCATGGAGCCGGCGACGTCGACGGCGTAGGCTCGTAGGGGCGTCATCGCCGTGAGCAAGGGTCCCATGGGCAGCGCCAATGCCGCCATGAGCATCGTCACGAGGGCCACGATGACGGGCAGCACGATGAACCCCGCGTTGCTGGTGCTGGTGTCGGCCAGCCCGAAGAAGATCGCGTCAGGCGAGATGAGCTGCACGTTCAGCTCCACCGTTCCGACCACGGCGACCACGCACAGCAGCAGCAGCGCGAACGGCGGGAACGGCAAATGGCGTCCCCCGGTATGCCCTGCATTTCGGCCGTACAGAATCCCGATCCCGATCCCGAGGAAGCTCGCCATGAGGACCAGGTTGTCGAAGAATCCAAAGTAGATGACATTCGCCGGGATCCAGCGAATCAGCAGCAGCTCGACGAAGAGCAGCGCCGTGCTGGTGAGGAAGAGACGTAGGTCGGGACGTGTCATGCGGTCACCGCAGCACCGGTTGCGCCTCGGGCACGGACGCGGGTGTGCCCCTCGACGAACCGGTCGGCAGCCACCGGCGGATGAACCGTCCGGCCTGCGGGAGCACGAGCGGCACCACGGCCACCAGCAGGGTGAAGTTGTAGAGGGCCAGCAGGGGGATCGCGATGGTAGCGGCCAGCGGCACTGTCCAGCGCCGATCGGTGAGTCCGCCCCACGTCACGATGGCGATGGCGATGATCCCGCGCAGCCACAGCGGACCGCCGATGCCGCCCGTGTAGTCACCGGCCGGGATGGTGGCGTTGTGGACGAGCGTCTGCAGCCACTGCACCCACAGTCCCGGCGCAAGGACGAAGGACGCACCCACGACGACCAGCGTCCCCAGGATCACCAGCCCCACGTTCCGCCACTCCCGGCGCACCACGAACCAGAGCACGCCGACCCCAGGGGTCACCTTGGTGAGCAGCACGAACGCCCAGGCGGCCGGGTAGCGGAAGCCGAGCACGATCGCGGTGGCCAGCAGCACGTGGATGTTGCCCGCCTGCAGTTCGAACGCCACGATCGGGTTGGCCAGCAGGAAGATGGCGAAGGGGCCGGTCAGCGCGATCAGCAGGCCGATCAGCAGCGCCTCCCAGATCGCGTGGAACAGCGGCCAGGAGAGGAGCGTCAGCGGCTCGATCAGCTGCCGGAACGCCGGGGAATACAGGTAGGCCCCCGGAACCCCGGCCACGGATGACGCGTAGGGGTTCGCCAGGCTCGCAGACCAGTAGACATGCGCGTCCCACCCGGCGTGCGGGTCGGTCACGAACATCGCCCACAGGACCACGCCATACGCGATCGCGATGCCGACCAGGGCAGGCTGCGCCCAGCGCGCGGCGAGCGCGCGCCATCGATCGGTGCCGCGCTCCTGGTCCGCCGCGAGCCGCGCAACGGGTCGGGTCACAGCGCGGCAGCCTACCGACATGTCGCGCGTTCGTCACTGGGGCAGTTGACACGGGCACCGGTACCATCGAGTCGTTGCGCGGGCGCGATCGGGACACCACCGTCGATGTCCCGGCGTCGTCCCCCAGCGGGCATCCACCGGGCGCAGCGAGGGATGGGTGGCAGGTGAGCGCATCGCAGGCAGACACGGTCGTGGTCGGCGCCGGCATGGCCGGCCTAGCCGCCGCCGACGCGCTCCGCCAGGGGGGGCACGCCGTGACCATCGTCGAGGCGGCGCCGGGCGTGGGCGGCCTCGCGAGGAGCATCCGTGTCGCGGGCGAGCCGATCGAGCCCTACTACCACCACATCTTCCCGCAGGACCACGAGACCCGCGCCTTGATCGACCGGCTCGGGCTCTCGGACCGCCTTGAGTGGCGCGAGGGCCCCATGGCCGTCATGCACGAGGGACACGCCTTCCCGTTCGACAGCCCCCTCGACCTGCTTCGCTTCCCGCCGCTCTCGTTCAGCGCGCGCCTCCGCTTCGCCGCCGCCACCGCGATCCAGATCGCCCGTCGTGACCAGCTCCGGCTTGATCGCGCGCCTGTCTCTGCGGAGGGCCCGCGATGGTTCGGGCAGCGCGGATACGACACCATCTGGCGACCCCTGCTGGAGGCCAAGTTCGGGTCCCGGGCCGACAGGGTTCCGATGGCCTGGCTGGTGGCTCGGATCCGCCAGCGTGGCGGTTCCCGGCGGGCGACCGGCGATCGTCTCGGCTACCTGCGCGGCAGCCTCGGGACGCTTGCAGAGGCCTACGCTGCGCGGCTCGTCGCCGACGGCGTGTCGTTGCGCACGGCCACTCGAGTCCAGCGGATGCAGCGCGCCGGCGAGCACTGGGAGCTCGAGCTCGAGGCGTCGGACGGACCGAGCACCATGTCGGCGCCCTTGGTCATCGCGTGCATGAGTGGACCCGTCCTGGAGCGCCTGGTCGAACTGCCGGCGCCCTACGCCGCGGCCATGCGTGCCATCCCATACCGCGGCATCGTCTGCGACCTGCTGGAGCTGTCCCGCCCCTTGAGCCCCTACTACTGGGTGAACGTCACCGATCGCCTTGGTCTCGGGTGCGTGGGGATCATCGAGCACACCAACTTCATCCCTGCCGAGCGGTACGGCGGGCGCACGCTCGTGTACCTGGCGCACTACGTCGACCGCGACAGCCCGACCTGGAATGCCACCCCGGACGATCTCGTGGACGCCGTGATCCCGGCGATGCGGGCGCTCAACCCGTCGTTCCAACGCGACTGGATCGTGGACGCGCACGTCAACCGAGATCCGTTCGTTCAGCCGGTGCCACTGGTGAGTGGACCCATGTCGACGCTGCCCATCGAGACCGGGCTTCCGGGCCTGTTCCACGCGAGCCTCGCGCATGTCTACCCGGACGATCGGGGCGTGTCGAAGGCGCTGGGGCTCGGCCGCCGGGTTGCGGAGGCGGCAATCCGCCCGTTGACCTGACGCCGCCGATCCTGGCGGCACTCATGTGTGGGATGACGATCTCTTGCGAGCTATAAGGAGCATATGATCGTCGCCGCCACCAGGAGAGGAGGGACGATGGCGGTCGCGCGGCAGGCGGCTCGGTCGGCGCGTTCGATGTTCACCCCGCTGCGGGTTCGTGCAGTCCTCGACGGACTCACCGTTGGCTTCCTCGGGCTCGTGGCATGGTTCTGCATCCGCGCCATTGCGGACCCGTCCAGTTTCATCGATGCCAATGCCTACTACCGAGCCGCGCTCGACGACCCGTACCGTGTCTCGGCGCTCGGTGCGCTCGGGGCATACCTGTACTCGCCCGCTTTCCTGCAAGTCATCGCCCCGCTGAAGGTGCTGCCGGCCGGGCTGTTCGCTGCCCTCGTCGTCTGCGGTGAAGCCACCGCCCTGCTTGTGCTGGCGGGCCGATGGACCGGCGTGGTCGCAGTCGCAGGATTGGCGGTCGTGTATCCGGAACTTGACGTCGCAAACGTGAACTTCATGCTCGCGCTCGCGATCGTGGCTGGATTCCGATGGCCCGCCCTCTGGTCGAGCGTCCTGCTCACGAAGGTCACACCAGCAGTCGGACTGCTGTGGTTCGTGGCTCGTCGCGATTGGCGATCGCTCGCCGTGGCATTGGTCGCGACGGTGGTGGTCGGCGGGGTGTCGTTCGTGCTGGCGCCCGGGCTCTGGACGAGCTGGCTCCGCGTGTTGGCGGCAAACGGCGCGCGGCCGTCAACGCTCGTCCCGCGCCTGGCAGCGGCCGCAGCTCTGATCGCTTGGGCGGCGCCGCGAGGCAACCGCTGGGCAGTGCCGGTGGCAGCCACGCTGGGCATGCCGGACATGTACGGCCCAGCCGCTCTCGCGATGCTCGCTGGCGTACTGCCTCTCCTGGCGCGACGAGGCAGTACCGGGCTCGGCGCCGACAAGATGCAACAGGTGGTGGCGGCCAACTGAGATCGGCCTGCGGCGATCGCGCGGCTCGCGTTGGCGGTTAGGCTTCCTCCCCTCCGTCCACCCCCTGCTCCACCCCCAGCAGCTCCAGCAGTTCCAGGAACCTGCGCCGGAACTCGGCGCGTGAGAAGCGCTCGGCCTGGGCGCGGATGGCGGCAGGGTCGAACGTTAGGGTGTCGAGCCGCTCGATGGCCTGGGCGAGGGCGTCGGGGGCCTGCGCGTCGAAGAAGAGGCCGGTGACGCCGTCGACCACGGTCTCGGTGGCGCCGCCGCCACGGAACGCGACCACCGGCTTGCCGGCGGCCATCGCCTCGACCGGCGCGATCCCGAAGTCCTCGACGCCGGGCACCAGGCACGCGTGGCAGCGGCGCAGCAGGTCGACCGCCTCGGCGCGCGGGACGAACCCCCGGAACTCGACCGTCGGCCCGGCCAGGCGACGCAGGCCGGCCCGCTCCGGCCCGTCGCCCACCACCACGAGGCGACGTCCCAGTCGCGTGCATGCCGCCACGGCGAGGTCGATGCGCCGGTAGCGCAGCAGGCGCGCCAGCACGAGCAGGTAGCCATCGTCGGCGTCGGAGGGCGCGATCTCGTCGACGTCCACCGGCGGGTGGATGACCTCCGCGTCGCGACCCCAGAGCCGGCGGATCCGCTCGCGCACCGTCGCCGAGTTGGCCACCAGCACGTCGGGCCGCCGGGCGGTCTCGCGGTCCCACCACTGGAGCGCCGGGCGGATGGTGCGGGCGGCCAGGCGCGACGGCGCCGGGAAGCTCGACCCGCGCAGG
>JAJYGO010000006.1 GCA_021785115.1 Chloroflexota bacterium
CACCTCGTGCCGCCGCCCGGCGCCATCCGGGCACGGCGGCTCACGTTCGACGGGCTCGACCTCACCCACCTCGCGCCGGCCGACCTCCGCCGGCTCCGCGGCGGCCGCATCTCCATGATCTTCCAGGACCCGGCCACCTCCCTCAACCCCGTGTTCACCGTCGGGACGCAGCTCGACGCCGTGCTGGCCACGCACACCCGGGCCGGTTCGGCCGCCCGACGCGCCGCCGCACTCGACCGGCTGGCCGAAGTGGGCCTGCCCCAGCCGGAGCGGATCCGACGCCGCTACCCGCACGAGCTGTCCGGCGGCATGCAGCAGCGGGTGATGATCGCCCTCGCCCTGGCCGGCGACCCCGATCTCCTCGTCGCTGACGAGCCGACGACGGCCCTCGACGTGACGATCCAGGCCCAGATCCTCGAGCTGCTGCTCCGCCTTCGGGCCGAGCGCGGCCTGTCGATCGTCCTCGTCAGCCACAACCTGGGCGTGGTGGCCGAGACCTGTGACCGCGTTGCCCTGATGTACGCGGGCTCGATCGTCGAGGAGGGACCTGCCCGGGCCCTGCTCGAGGCGCCCGGCCACCCCTACGCCCGCTCGCTGCTGGGCAGCGTCGTGGGCGGCGACGCGAACCGGAAACGACCGCTGCCGGTGCTGCCCGGCTTCGGGCCTGCGCCTGGGCCGCTGCCGCCCGGCTGCGCGTTCGCGCCCCGCTGCCCGTCCGCCGTCGACCGCTGCCGCGTCGAGACCCCGGTCCCGACCCGCAGCGGCGAGCGGGCCGTCGCCTGCTGGCTGGTGGCAGGGGAGGAGCCGGCCGATGGCTGAGTCGGTTCTCCGCGTCGCCGGGCTCACCCGCTCCTTCCGCACGGACGGCGGCGCCGAGGTCCGCGCCGTCGACGGCGTGGACCTGGTCGTCGAGCGGGGGTCCACCACCGCGGTCGTCGGCGAGTCGGGCTGCGGCAAGACCACGCTCGCTCGCTGCATCGTGGGCGCGATCGGCCCGACCTCGGGCCGGATCGAGATCGCCGGCACGGACACGAGCGGCCTGCGGGGTGGCGCCCTGCGCGCCATGCGGGCACGGCTCGGCTTCGTCCAGCAGAACCCGATCGCCGCGCTCGACCCGACGATGCGCGTCCGCGACGTGATCGCGGAGCCGCTCCGGACGCACGGCACGCTGCGCGGGGCCGCGCTCGACGGACGGATTCGCGAACTGCTGGAACTGGTGTCCCTCCGGCCGGCGGTCCTCGACCAGCGGCCGGGCGAGCTGAGCGGTGGGCAAGCCCAGCGCGTGGCGATCGCGCGGGCGCTGTCGCTGGGGCCCGACCTGATCGTTCTCGACGAGCCGACGTCGGCGCTCGACCTGTCCGTCCAGGCGCAGATCCTCAACCTCCTGCTCGAGCTCCAGAGCCGTCTCGGCCTGACCTACGTCCTCATCTCGCACGACCTCGACGTCGTGGCGCACGTCAGCGACCAGGTCGCGGTCATGTACCTGGGGCGGATCGTGGAGCGCCTTGAGGGTGGTCGGATGCAGGCGGCGGCCCGGCACCCGTACACGCTCGCGCTGTTCTCCGCGACGCCGACCGTCGGCGCGGACCGCCGACAGCGGATCGTGTTGGCGGGCGACGTGCCGGACCCCGCGCATGTGCCCAGCGGATGCCGGTTCCGCTCCCGGTGCTGGCTGCACACGCGCCTGGATTCACCCGCCGTCTGCGCCGAAGCGGAACCGCCGCTCAGCGGAGACGGATCCGGTCACGAGGTCGCCTGCCACTTCGCCGACAGGGAGCCAGCCCAGCCGATGTCCTGACGTTTCCATCCCGCCCTGACGGCGCCGCGCCGCCGGATCCGTCGTTCCAACGCACCAAGGAGCTCGCCCATGGCCCGCCACGCGCTCACCACGATCCAGGACTGCCAGGACTTCATCTCCGGCTGCCTGTTCATGGGCACCGGCGGCGGCGGCGGTGTGGACTGGGGCATGGACATGTTCCGGTCGGCGCTCGCGGCAGGCCTCACCCTCGCCTGGACCGACGTCGACGACATTCCCGACGACGCCCTCACCTGCACCGCGTACGGGATGGGCTCGATCGCCCCCAAGGGCGACGAGACCGCCCGCGCGATCGAGGTGCTCGGGCTGACCGACCGCCTGGGGGACGAAGCCATGGCGCAGGCGGTGCGCGAACTGGGGCAGTACGCGGGGCGCGCGATCCAGGTGATCGTCCCGGCGGAGCTGGGGGCCGGCAACACGCCCGCCCCACTGGTCACCGCGATGCAGCTCGGGATCGACTGCGTGGACGGCGACTACGCTGGTCGTGCGGTGCCTGACGAGATGCAGGGGATGCCCTACCTGGCGGGCAAGCACAGCCACCCGATGGCGAGCGTCGACCACTGGGGCGACGTCGTGATCGTCAAGGAGACCGCCAACCCCTTCATGTTCGAGCGGGTGGGCAAGATGCTCAGCGTGGCGGCCCACGGGACCTGCTTCCAGGCCGCGACCCTGCTGCCCGCGACCGAGATGAAGGAGATCCTCGTCCGGGGGACGCTCAGCAGGAGCCTGGAGCTGGGCCGGGCGATCCGCTCGGCGCGTGAGACGGGCGGCGACCCGATCGCCGCCGCGATCCAGGTGACCGGCGGGCACCTCCTGTTCGAGGGGCGGGTCAGCAAGAAGGACTGGGAGGACCGCGACGGGTACATGTTCGGGACGACGACCGTCGAGGGGAGCGGCCGCTTCTCCGGCCACGTCCTCGAGGTGTGGTTCAAGAACGAGAACCACGTCACCTGGCTTGACGGCGTGCCCTGGATCTGCAGCCCGGACCTGGTGACGATCGCGGACCGCACCACGGGCGAGGGCTTCACCAACACGCTGATCGACGTCGGCGCGGAGGTGGCGGCCGTCGGGATCCGCGGCCTCGAGGCCTTCCGCGGCGAGCGTGGTCTCGCCTGCGCCGGGCCCCGGTACTTCGGGTTCGACATCGACTACCGGCCGATCGAGGAGCTGCTCGGCCGGATCTAGGGTCCGGGCGTCAGGAGAGCGCGATGCACATCCGTGTCATCAACCCCGTCATCACCACCAGCTGGGAGCAGGAGACGCTCGACGCCTACCGGGCAGCCGCGGGCCCCGGGACCGAGGTGAGCATCGTCACGCTCGACTGGGGCACGCCCTCGGTGGAGGGCCACGTCGCCATGGCGTTGGTGGCGCCGGACATCATCGCCAAGGCGATCGAGGCCGAGCGGGCCGGCGCGGACGCCGTGATCGTCGACTGCATGGGCGATCCTGGCGTCGAGGCCTGCCGGGAAGCTGTCGGGATCCCCGTGGTCGGTCCAGCCGAGGCGAGCATGCACACCGCGGCGATGCTCGGGCACCGGTTCTCGGTCCTGACCGTCGTCGACTCGCTGATCCCGTACGTGGAGGACCAGGCGCTGCGCTACGGCCTCGCCGGCAAGCTCGCCTCCGTCCGCTCGTTCAACATCCCGGTCCTCGACCTGGCGTCGGACGACGGCGCCACGTTCGACGCCGTCGCCGCGGTGGCCGAGGCGGCCGTGCGCGAGGACGGCGCCCACGTGCTGATCCCCGGCTGCACGGGCCTGGCGGGGTTCGCTCCCCGGGTCCAGGCGGAGCTCGCCCGACGCGGCTGCGAGGTTCCCGTGCTCGACCCGCCGCCGGTCGCGATGAAGACCGCGGAGGGGCTGGTCTCGCTCGGCCTGCGCCACAGCCGTCGGACCTACGGCCGGCCCTACGTCGCGGGCGCCCGCTGGCCCGTCCCGTTGCCGTTCAACGACTGACGTTCCGCTCGGCGGCCGATGGGGTCGTCGGCGCTGATCCATCGCACCCGGAGACTGCTCATGGACCTGCTCATCGGCAACGAGCCGCGCGACGACTTCTACGGGATGGAGCTGGCCGCCGCGGCCCACAAGCTGGTCACCGAGGTCCGGCCCGTCCGGCGCGGCGACCAGGTGCTGATCTCGGTGGACACCGCCGGTGATTCGCGCGTGGCCCACGCCACCGCCGGCGCGGTGCTCGCCGTCGGCGGGGTGCCGACCCTGATCACCTACCCGACGCTGCCGGAGCCGATGCGCGAGCCGCCCAAGCCGCTGTCGCAGGCCGCCCTGGGTGCCGATGTGTGGATCGACTTCGCGGTCGCCTACCAGCTCTACAGCCCCGCCTACCACGCCGCGGTGGACGGGGGGTGCATCTACGTCTGCCTCACCGGCATGGACGCCGACATGATGGTCCGGACGATCGGCCGGCCCGCGTACGGCCCGCTCGAGGAGATGGCGCGCGTCCTGTACCGCATGTCCCAGGCCGCCGACACGATCCGGCTGACCACGGCGCTGGGCACGGACCTGCGGATGACGGTGGACAAGGAGGGGGATCCCTTCTGGGAGGAGGAGAAGCACGGCGGGTACCCCCAGATGCTGGGCGGCCAGTCGGGGCCGATGGCGTACCGCGAGAGCTTTGAGGGGGTCATGGTCTACGACGGCTGCATCTGGCCGCCGGCCGAGATCGGCATCCTGCGCAGCCCCGTTCGGCTGACCATCGAGGGCGGCTACGCCACCCGCATCGAGGGAGGGCCGGAGGCAGCCTTCTACGACCGCTGGCTGCACGGATTCGAGAACCGGGCGGCGCTCCTGATGGACCACGCCTGCTACGGCTTCAACCCGGGCGTCACCCGGCCGACCGGGCGGATCCTCGAGGACGAGCGGATCTTCGGCTGCATGCAGTTCGGGATCGGCGCCACCGAGCTCGGCTCGCCGATCCACAGCGACGGGGTGCTGCTGCGTCCGTCAGTCTGGTTCGACGACGTGCTGATCGAGGAGAGCGGCCGGTACGTCCACCCCGAGCTGGCGGGGCTGTGCCGGGCCATGGGCGTCGCGGGGTACTGACGGCCGTGGCCCGACACGACGGGGACGCCGCCCCGGGCAGTGGGGCCGCCGGGCGGCGCCCGGGGGTGGCCGACCCGATCGCCGTGAGCGGGTCCGAGGCGCTCGTCCTGCTGGCCCGTCTCGTGGCCAGCGCCGAGCTGTGCTACTCGGAGCCGTACGACTACGGCATCTTCCGCCTGGCCGACGCCGCGTCCCGGCTGGCGGCGTTGCTCGCCGCCGGCGCGGAGGGGGAGCGGCGGGCATGGCTCGAGGCGTACGCGGCGCGGCTCGAGGCGGGCAAGATGGGTGACACCCGGGACCGCGAGGCGTACCTGGCGTTCCTGCGCGGGGCGAGCCGCGAGATCGCCGACCACCTAGTCGCCCGGGACCGGGCAGGGGGCTCCGGCGGTGGATGACCGGCAGCGCGCAGCCACCGTCCTGGGCGTGATCCGTAGCCGTCGCGTGACCCGCGAGTTCGCAGACCTCCCGGTCGCCGACGACGACCTGCGGGCCATCCTCGAGGCCGGCCGCTGGGCGACCAGCGGGGGCAACCGCCGGATCCACCGCTTCCTTGTCGTGCGGGATCCCGCCGCCCTCACCCGGCTCCGCGCGGCGGCGCCCGGGATCCTCGGCCGGCCGCGGGCCGTCATCGCCGTCTGCACGGACGCCTCGCGGGCCGCCGAGGCGCTGGTCCAGCTCGACCACGACACGACGACCCTGATCGACGTCGGCACGGCGGCGATGACCATGATGATCGCCGCGCACGCCCTGGCTCTCGGGAGCTGCCCCGTGACCTCGTTCAGCGAGGAGGCCGTCCGGGCGGCCCTCGGGCTCCCGCACGACGTGCGGCCAGACCTCCTGCTCGCGCTGGGCCACCCGCTCGTTCCCCGCCGCCCTGTCGAGCCCGCCGACGTCCCGGCGCCTGCACGTCCGCTGCCGCCCGGACTCGTCTGGTGGGAGCGTCCCGGCCAGGCCGAGCCGACCCCGCTCGACCCGGCGAGCCACCGGGACCGCTGACCGATACTCGACGCCCCTTCGGAGGACCTCCGCGATGACCGACCCCGCCCTCGACGCCTTCCTCGACGCGACCCGCGACGCGCGCCGCGCCTCGTACGTGGAGTTGCTGCGGATCCCCTCGATCTCCACGCTGTCCGAGCACGCGGGCGACTGCCGGCGAGCCGCCGAGTGGATCGCCGCGGAGCTCCAGCGCATCGGCGTCGAGCACGTCGAGGTCGGCGAGACCGGCGGCCACCCCATCGTGTACGGCGACTGGCTGCACGCCGAGGGCGCCCCCACCGCCGTCGTGTACGGCCACTACGACGTCCAGCCCGTGGATCCTCTGGAGCTGTGGGAGTCGGCCCCCTTCGAGCCGATCGTCCGCGGCGATCGGATCCTGGCCCGGGGCGCGTCGGACGACAAGGGCCAGGTCCACATCCACCTGAAGGCCGTCGAGGCGCTGCTCGCCACCCGGGGCAGGCTGCCGGTCAATCTGCGCTTCGTGTTCGAGGGCGAGGAGGAGTCGAGCTCAGAGCACCTCGACGGCTGGCTCGAGGCGAACCGTGACCGGCTGGCCGCCGACGTGGCCGTCATCTCCGACACGGGCTTCTTCGACGGCAACCTGCCGGCGATCACGATCGGCCTGCGGGGGATCATGTGCGCCCAGATCGACGTCGAGGGGACGGCGGTCGACGTCCACTCGGGCAGTTTCGGCGGCGCCGTCCAGAACCCGGTCAACGCCCTGTGCGAGATCATCGCCAGCCTCAAGGGACCCGACGGCAGGATCCTCGTCCCGGGCTTCTACGACGAGGTGGTGCCGCTCTCGGACGCCGACCGGGCGGCGCTCGCGGCGCTCCCCTTCGACGAGGCCGCCTACCTCGCGGCGCTGGGTCTGCCGGCCCTGTTCGGCGAGGCGGGCTACACGACGGTCGAGCGCCGGGGCGCCCGGCCGACCCTCGACGTCAACGGGATCTGGGGAGGCTTCACGGGCGAGGGCACCAAGACGATCATCCCGGCGCACGCCCACGCCAAGGTGTCATGCCGGCTGGTGGCGGACCAGGACCCGGAACGGGTCTTCGAGCTGCTGCGCGACCGGGTCCTCGCGGTCGCGCCGCAGGGCGTCCGGGTCAGCGTCCAGGAGCTCTCGGGCGGCCGGCCGAGCCTGACGCCGATGGACCACCCCGCGACGCAGGCGGCGGCCCGGGCCCTCGAGGCCACGTTCGGCCAGGCGCCGCTGTACGTGCGCGAGGGCGGCTCGATCCCGGTCGCCGCCAGCTTCGAGTCGATCCTCGGGCTCCCGGTCGTGCTGCTCGGCTTCACGCCGCCGGACGACAACGCCCACGCCCCGAACGAGTCGATGGACCTGCGCAACTACGAGACGGCGATCCGCACCGTGGCGCGGTATTGGGAGGAGCTCGTCAGCGTGCCGCGCTGACGGAGCCCGCCCGCCGGGACCCGGCTGGCGGTGCCGGCCCTCGATCAGCGCAGGCCCAGCGCGTCGAGCGTGGCATCGCCTCCGGGCAGGTGCCCTGCCTCAGCGAACCGCCGGAGGTGCTCCCCGGCTCGGGGCTCCACGGCCGACGCGCCGGCGAGGGCCTGGCGAGCCTCGTCCACTCGGCCGGCCATCGCCATCCCGACGGCGGCCCAGAGCAGGACCTGATCGTCCTCGGGGGCAAGCTGCCTCGAGCGCTGGTACGCCTCGGCCGCCGCGGCCGGGTCGCCAGCCAGGGCCGCGCGCTCGGCCACGTCCAGGGCGTCATAGGCCCGGCCGATGCCGAGCAGCCGATCGAGCTCGTCGAGCGGGGCGCGATGGTCCTCCACCCGCAGGTCCACGGTCCGGCTCCACGGCATCGGCGCCGTCCCGTCAGGCAGCCGACCTGGCGCCACGACGATCGCCGCCGACTCCCGGCCGCGGACGTCGCCACCCTCCGCCTCGGCTGCGAGGAGCGCGGCGAACAGACGGCCGGCGAGCGCGCCAGGGGTCGCCAGGAATGCGTCCAGCATGGCGGCCGGAACGGTTGGCCGCTCCATCATGTTGGCCTGGACGCTGACGCCCTCGGCCGTGAGATGCGACGCGAAGCGGACGCACCTCGACCCCGTGTGCGCCGCCGACCGCCCCGCCGCGTCGACCATGCCCACCTGCCGGACCGCCTCGTCGGCGTCGTGGGCGAGCACCTCGACCAGCGCCTCGGGGGCGGGCCGGCCCGCGCGCATCAGCCGGATCCCGTTCCAGCCGTGGCCCGGCTCGCTGAACGACTGCGTCGCGACCGCGCCCACGCCGGGCTCCACGAACGGCACGACCGGGCCGACGTTGAACCAGCGCGTCTGGACCGCGACCCCGAGGTCGCCGGTGTTGGGGTCGAGCGCGACGATCGAGTAGGTCATTCGTAGCCTCCGGGATGCCCCCGCATGATCGGCCGCGTCCCCGGCCGGTAGACTTGCCGCACACGATCGCACGTCAGCGCGGGAGGGCCCCATTGACCGAGCCGGACGAGGACCAGCAGTCGGGACGGGAGGTCGCCGGCGGGGAGGCGGGCGCCGCGGACAGCGCGGCCCAGCGGGGCAAGACCGTCCACGGCGAGGCGGCCAACGCGGGCCACCGCGTCCTGGCGCCCGACGATGCCGAGGTGGAGGCCTATCTCGAGGTCGCGCTGGACGCCCCGGCCCCCGAACGCGCCCCCACCGACCCGCCGGTCGCGGCCCTGGAGCCGGAGCCGGGCGTCGTCGCCGTCCTCGACTTCGGCAGCCAG
>JAJYGO010000483.1 GCA_021785115.1 Chloroflexota bacterium
GGCCGGCGGGTCGATCCTGTCGCCCGTCGTGCTGCTCCGGTCCGGCATCGCCGCCGACACGGCCGGGCGCACCCTCCACATGCACCCGGTGGCGGCCATCGCGGGGGTCTACGACGAGCCGCTCTCCCCCTGGTCGGGCGTCCCCCAGAGCGTGATGAGCGACGCGTTCGGGGAGGCCGAGGGGGCGTGGGGCTTCCGGATCGAGGCCGCGCCTACGCACCCCGGGCTGATCGCCTCGGGCTTCCCGTGGTGGGACAGCGCGGGCCACCGCGAGGTCATGGCGCAGTGCGACCGCGTGGCCGCGTTCCTGGGGATCGTGCGCGACCGCACCGTCGGGCGGATCTCGATCGCCCGCGACGGCGGCACCAGCATCCAGTATGCCCCGGGCGCCCCGGAGCGCGAGCTGCTGCGGCGGGCCTCGCTGGAGCTGGCCCGCGTGCACCACGCCGCCGGCGCGCGCCAGATCATCCCGCTGGTCACCCCGCCCCACGCCTGGCGCGACGGCGAGCCCTTCGACCCCTGGCTCGACGGGCTCGCCCGCCGGTCCATCTCGGCCAACCGGATCCTGCTGTTCAGCGCCCACCAGATGTCGAGCTGCCGGATCGGGACCGACCCCCGGTCGTCCGTGGCCGACCCCGACGGCCAGGTCCACGGCACGCCCGGCCTGTGGGTCACCGACGCGTCCGCGATGCCGACGGCGTCGGGCGTGAACCCGATGCTCTCGCTGATGGCCCTCGCCCGCCGGACGGCGACCAGGATGGCCGCCGCGTCCTCGTCGGCCGGCGCGGGACGTTCGTAGGGGGCGCACCCCAACCAACCGGCCGGTGACAGCGCGCCCCGCCTCGCCCGACGATGGCCCCGCTCGCCTTCCACGAGCTGCTCGCGCCGCGCCGGCGCGAGCATCGGCAGCGCAGGACCAGTGAGGCGCACCCGTCGTGGAGACCCGCGGCATTCCCGAGCCCGGCGGCTGGCGGGACCAGCTCACCGGGCTGGAGGGGCCGGACGCCTGGCAGCAGACGCTCGTCGCGGAGGTGGCCCGCTCCGCCCGGTACGGCCGCCCGATGACGGTGGTCGTGTTCGAGGTCGAGGGCGTGGTGGAGCTGGGCGAGGACCTCGGCGAGGAGGCGGCCCGGCACGTGCTGCGCGAGGCCGCGCAGGCGCTCCGGCGGGCGTCCCGCAGCAGCGACCTGCTGTTCCGCGTCGGCGCGACCCGGTTCAGCGCGGTGCTCGCCGAGACCGACGAGGTGACGGCGATCAACTACGTCGAGCGCGTCCGCGAGGGCCTGCTGCCGCGGCTGCCCATGAACGGCGCCGGCATGCGGCTCTCGTTCGGGTGGGCGAGCCCGGCCCGCGGGGAGTCGGCGGACGCCCTGGTGCGGCGCGCCGACCACCGGATGATCGCCGAGCTGCTCCGCTAGCGTCGCGGGCGGCCGCGCGCGGAGCCCGCGCTCGCGCTGTCAGTGCGAGGCGATCCGCTCGGCGAGGCTCCGGCCGCTGGGCGGCACCCCGGTGCGCGCGATCTGGTCGTCGAGGCGCCCCAGCGCCCACTGGGCGTACCGGACGCCCAGGAACCGGAACGGCTCCGGCTCCCAGTCGCGCGAGCGGTGGTTGACCAGCGGCAGCCGGGTGAGCGGCGTGGACCGGCCGAGGATCAGGTCGGTCAGCACCCGCCCGCCGAGGTTGGTCGTGGACACGCCGTGGCCGATGTAGCCGCGCGAGGTGGCGATGCCGGTGGCCGGGTCGAACGCCATCGTCGGGTGCCAGTCGCGCGGCATGCCCAGCGGCCCGCCCCAGGCATGGGTGAACCGCACGTCCCGCAGTGACGGGAACCAGGCGCGCACGAAGCCGCGCAGGCGCTCGTGCGTCGGCCCGTGCTGGTCGTAGGCGAGCTTGATCGGCGAGCCCAGCCGGTACGGCGCACCGCGCCCGCCGAACAGGATCCGGCCGTCCTCGGTCCGGGACAGGTAGTCGATGGACAGCCGCGTCGAGGCGACCACCTCCCGCCCGCGCCAGCCGATCTCGGCCCACGCCTCGTCGCTGACCGGCTCGGTGAGCACGATCAGGGACCACAGCGGCACGAGCTGGCGGTGGAGGGGCCGGAGCTCCGAGAGGTACGCCTCGCCGGCCAGCACGACGATCGGGGCGCGGACGTCGCCGCGCGGCGTCACCAGCGTCGCCCTGCCCGAGGCGTCCCTAGGGCGAAAGGCCGTGACGGGCGTCTGCTCGACGATCCGGACGCCCTCGCGCTCGAGCAGCCGCGCCAGGCCGCGGGTCAGGCGCCCGGGATGGACCACGGCGGCGTCCCCGGACACCAGTGCCCGGGTCGCGCCCGCGATCCTGATCCGCGTCGCGAGCTCCTCGCCGCCGACCAGCCGGTAGCGGTCGCCGAAGCCGAACCGCCGGTACTCCGCGAGCGACTCCTCGAGCGCGGGCTCGCCCTGGGGCCCGCGCGAGACGATGATCTCGCCGCCCTTATGGAACCCGGCGTCGATCCCCTCGGCCGCCGTCGCGCGGCCCACCTCGTCCACCGCGTCGTAGGTCGCCTGCTGCGTCCGGCGCGCGGCGTCCTCGCCGTGGAGCCGCGCCAGGCGGCTCATCGAGATGTTCAGGTCCGGCGCGCACCAGGCGCCGTTGCGGCCCGAGGCGCCGAAGCCCGCGATGTCCCGCTCCACCACCGCGATCCGCAGCGACGGGTCGGCTCGGTGGAGGTAGTAGGCGGTCCAGAGGCCGGTGAGGCCGGCCCCCAGGATCGCGACGTCGGCGTCGATGCCGCCGTCGAGCGGCGGGCGCGGCGTCAGGTCGTCGTCGGCGGTCTCGAGCCAGTAGGAGATGCGTCGGTACTCGGTCACGGGCCGAATCTACGCTCGCGGTCCGGCGCCGGGCGGTGCGTCTCGGCCGTGGCAACGGCGCCTGGCCGGCGCCCGCCCAGCCGCGGTCCATCGGCCCGTGCGCCCGTCCGGGGGGCGATCCCCGGCCCGGTGACCGCAAGGTGCCCGCCCAGCGGTCATCCGGGCGCATCCGCCCGCGGAGCGGTCAACGCGATGCACGACAACGCCGCTGGGACCCGCCCTCGGCCCGACTGGTGCGCCGTCCTGCCCACTGGGCGGGCACGTGCGCCCCAGTGCCCGCTTGGCGGGCACGGACCCTCAGCGAAGGACGGGGCGGGGCGGCCGGGAGACGGGCTGGCGCGCCGCGGAGGTGGGGCCGGAGAACGGCGCCGGGGGCCGTCTGCCGCGGTCAGGCGCCGTCCGACCAGCCAGCCCCGAGCCGCAGCACCTGCCTCGGCCGGAGCGTCCGCCCCCGCGACGAGTTGACCGTGTCCACCACCAGGTCGGCGTTGGCGTACAGGTGGTCCCACTCGATCCGCTTGTGCGCGGTGACCACGACGATGACGTCCGCCCAGTGGAGGAGCGCGTCGAGGCCGACGCCCCGGTGGACCTTGCCCGCGTCGTCCTTGAACTCCGGGACGTAGGGGTCGTGGTAGCGGACCTCGGCACCGCGTTCGGCCAGCAGCGCCAGCACGGCGCCGGCCGGGGAGTTCCGCGAGTCCTGCACGTCGGGCTTGAACGCCACGCCGATCACGCCCACCCGCGAGCCCTTGAGCGCCCGGCTGCGGTCGTTGAGCGCCTCGGCCGCCAGCGCCACCACGTGGCGCGGCATCTCGAAGTTGATGTCGCCGGCGAGCTCGATGAACCGGTCGGTGAAGTCGAACTCGCGCGCCCGCCACGACAGGTAGTAGGGGTCCACCGGGATGCAGTGGCCGCCGACGCCCGGCCCCGGCGTGAACCGCATGAACCCGAACGGCTTGGTGGCCGCGGCGTCGATGACCTCCCACACGTCGAGGCCCATCCGCTCGCACAGCAGGGCGAGCTGGTTCACGAACGCGATGTTGACGTTCCGGAACGTGTTCTCGAGCAGCTTCGCCATCTCGGCCGCGTCGGGCGAGGACAGCTCGACCACCCGGTCGTTGATCCTGCGCAGCAGCGCCGCGGCGCGCCGGGTGGCCGCGGGGGTCGAGCCGCCGACCAGGCGCGGGGTCGTGCGCGAGGCCGACGCCGGGTCGCCGGGGTTGACCCGCTCCGGGGCGAAGGCGAGGTCGAAGTCGACGCCAGCCCGGAGGCCCGACGCCTCCAGGGCCTCGCGGAACGGGCCGGTGGTGGTGCCCGGGAAGGTGGTGGACTGCAGGATCGCCAGCTGCCCGGGCCGGAGGTGCGCGCCGATCAGCTGCGCGGCCGAGATGACCGGCCCGAGGTCGGGGTCCTTGGTGCCCGTGATCGGCGTGGGGACGCAGACGAACAGCGCATCGGCGGCGGCCAGCGAGGCCTGCTCCGGCGCCGAGACCCGCAGGCGCCCGTCGAGGGCGGCCGCGAGGCGCTCGTCGGTGATGTCGTCGATGGGCGAGTGGCGCGCCGTCAGCTCGGCGACGCGGGGGGCGGAGGCGTCGATGCCCTCGACGTCCAGACCCGCCTCCGCGAACGCGATCGCGAGCGGCAGGCCGACGTAGCCGAGGCCGATGACGGCCACGCGGGAGTCGTTCGTCATCGGGCAAGCATACGGCCCGCCACCGCGCCGAGCGGACCGCCGAATCGCCCCCAGGACTGGACCAGATCGGACGGGCGGATCGGCCCGGCAGGCGGTAGGCTCACCCCGACACTGCCGCCCCGAGGTCGCCACCCGATGTCTGACTCCCCCGCCAACCTCAGCGAGCTGTTCCGCTCCCTGGGGCTGTCGCTGACCATCCGCCCCGTCGACGACGACGATGAGTCGTGGTCGTGCACGCTCACCCGGCCGGACGGCGCGGTCTACGAGATCGACGCCGTGTCGTTCTTCGACGTGGATCCCGAGACCGGCGAGGAGTGGTCGGTCGAGCCCACGCCCTCGCGCGTCATGAGCGTGCTCGCCGGCGGCGACGTGGAGCCGGACGAGGACGACGGCGGCGAGCCCGTGGACGTCACCGCCGAGACCGAGGCGGCCGTGCGCGCCTTCCTGGGCGACGGCGCCTACGACCTCCTGCTCGAGCTCGACGAGGCCGAGGGCAGCTGACCGGTCCCGCCGCCGTGCCCCGGGTCAGACGGCCTGCGCCGCTCCGGCGTCGAGCGCGGCGGCCAGCTCCGCGTCGGACGGCTCCATGAGGATCGTGCCGCCCGGCATCACGATCACCGGGATCGCCGGGTAGCCGTTCGCGGTGAGCTCGTCGCGGATCTCGGGGTGCTCGGCGACGTCCACCCAGTCGTAGACCGTCTCGCGCGCGGCGAGCAGGCGCTTGGAGCGGCGGCAGTCGCCGCACCAGTCGGCGCCGTAGACAGTGATGGTTACCGGGTGCGCGATGGGATGCGATGACATGTCCCGATTGTCGGGCAGATCGGTCATCCCTGCGGAGGGCCGGACGGACCGGCACGGCCGGGGGCGGGCAGACGACAATCGAGGCCGCCAACCCGCTCGCCCGCCGGAGGTCACCCGTGTCGCCGTTCGCCTCGCTCCGCACCCGGTGGTCCGGGCTGCTGGCCCCGTCGGGGCCGCACGACACGCCCGGCGCGTCGATCGTCCGGCCGGTGGTCTTCGGCGCGTCTGACGGCCTGGTGAGCAACCTGGCGCTGATCATGGGCGTGGGCGCCGCGTCGAACGACAGCCACACCGTCCTGATCGCGGGCGTCGCGGGGCTCCTCGCGGGGGCGTTCTCGATGGCCGTCGGCGAGTACATCAGCGTCCGCAGCCAGCGCGAGGTGCTCGACTACCAGGTGGGCCTGCAGCACGCGCAGCTCCGCGAGGACCCGGCGGCCGAGGCGACCATCCTGCGCGACATCTACCGCTCCCGCGGCCTGTCCAGCGCCGAGGCGGACCTGATCGTCGGGGCGGTCATGGCCGACCACGACCTCGCCGTGCAGACCTTCGTGCGCGAGGAGATCGGCCTCTCGGAGCAGACGATGGGCTCGCCGCTGGCCGCCTCGGGCAGCTCCTTCCTCGCCTTCTCGGTGGGCGCCATCGTGCCCGTGGTGCCGTACCTGGCCACGGTCGGCTCCGCGGCATTCTGGGCGTCGCTGCTGGTCTCGCTCGCCGCCCTGTTCGCCGTGGGGGCGGTCGTGTCCTCACTCACCCACCGGCCGCCCCTGCTGGTGGGGGCGCGCCAGGCGGGGCTGGGGCTGGCGGCCGCGCTGGTCACGTACGGCATCGGGTCGCTGCTGGGCGCCTCGGTGGGCTGATCGACAGCCGAAACCGGCCCGCAACCCGCCCGTCCGTGTAGAGTCCGGGTTGGCGCCCCGCTCACCCGTTCCGCCTCGAGGTCCTCCCGTGCCGCTCCCGTCGCTCGCCCGCGTGCCCGCCCCGCCCGACGCCATCCTCGGCCTGGCCGAGGCCTACCGCAACGACCCCCGCCCGAACAAGGTCAACCTGTCGGCTGGCGTGTTCGTGGACGAGACCGGCAAGACCCCGATGCTCAAGACCGTCATCGAGGCGGAGCGCCGGCTGGCCGCGTCGGCCGCGACCAAGCTGTACCGCCCGATCGACGGCGAGGTGGCCTACCGCGACGCCGTCCGCGACCTCGTGCTGGGCGGCAGCCACGAGGCCGTCACCTCCGGCCGGGCCCTCGCCACGCAGACCCCGGGCGGGACGGGCGGCCTGCGGGTGGCGGCCGACCTGCTCCGCCAGACCGGCGCGTCGGAGACGCTGTGGATGAGCGAGCCGACGTGGCCGAACCACCCGCAGCTGTTCCACGCCGCCGGCTTCAAGATCCGCACCTACCCGTACACGGACGCCACCGGCCGCCGGATCGACGAGGACGCCCTGCTCGCCGCCCTGGGCGAGGCCAGCCCGGGCGACGTCGTGCTGCTCCACGGCGCCTGCCACAACCCGACCGGCGTGGACCCGTCGCCTGAGCTGTGGCGCCGGATCGGCGACCTGGTCGAGGAGCGCCGGCTGCTGCCGCTGGTGGACCTCGCCTACCAGGGGTTCGGCGACGGCCTGGTCGAGGACGCGGCCGGCCTGCACGAACTGGTCCGGCCGGGCGCGGAGCTGCTCGTCTCGACCTCGTTCTCCAAGACGTTCTCGCTGTACGCGGAGCGGGTCGGCGCGCTGATGGTGATCGCGCGCTCCGCGGCCGACGCGAACGCGGTCCAGACCCACGTCAAGGCGGCCATCCGGGTCAACTACTCCAACCCGCCGGCCCACGGCGCGGACATCGTCCGGACCATCCTGAACGACCCCGCCCTGCGCCCGCAGTGGGAGGCCGAGCTGGCCGCCATGCGCGCCCGGATCAAGGACAACCGACGGGCCCTCGTGGCAGCCCTCGAGGCGCGGCGCATCCCGGGCGACTGGGGCGGCATCGCGACCCAGCGCGGGATGTTCGCGCTGCTCGGCCTGACCGCCCACCAGGTGGCGCAGCTCAAGGAAGAGCACGGCGTGTACGTGGTCGGCAAGGGCCGCATCAACGTGGCCGGCTTCACCCCGGACAATCTGGGCACGTTCGCGGACGCCCTGGGGTCGGTGATCGCCGCGGCGGGCTGACCGCCAACTGGACGGGCCGGCGCGAGGCGCCCGGAGCGGGCGCTGTCAGGCGCCCTGGAGCGCCCGGCGGGGGGAGTCGCTGCGCCCGTCGGCGGGGCCGCTACGCTGCCGCGCCCCGGCGCGCTCGTCCGCTCAGGCGCGCCCAGGCCCGGGCGCGCTCCTCGCGGGTGGTGAGCGGGATGACCGCCAGCAGGATGGACAGCGACCCGTACCACAGCGCGGGCAGCGCGAGCATCGCGCCGACCGGCACCGTCCAGCGCTGGTCGCGCCGCGCGCCCCAGGCGATCAGCAGCACGCCGACCGGTCCGCGGACGATCAGGGGGATCGGGATGGCGGCCCACGTGCCGCCCTTGCCGGTGTTGGCGCGGAGCACGTCGATCCAGTCGCCCCAGGCCCGCGGCATCAGCAGCCAGGAGACGGCGACGACCGCCGCCGTCGCCCCGAGCGCGACGGCCAGCTGGCGCCACTCCCGGCGGAGCGCGAACCACAGCAGCCCCACGCCGGGCGTGATCTTGGTGAGCAGCGGGAAGGCCCAGGCCCACGGGTGCCGGAACCCCTTGACGATCGCCAGCGCGAGCAGCAGCGAGACGTTGCCGCCCGCGATCTCCATCGCGCCCACCGCCAGGCCCAGCAGGAAGTAGTCGGGCCCGGTGAGGAGCCACACGGCCCCGATCAGGATGGCCGTCCACGCCGCCACGAACAGCGGCCACGGGAGCAGGTTGAGCGGGAACAGCAGCTGGGCGAAGGCCGGCGAGTAGGGATAGGCGGCGATCCCGTTCCAGTCGGTGCGGCCGGCGTACAGGTCCGCGTAGTTGAACCCGTAGTAGGAGCGGGCGTCCTGGGCGGTGACCGGCTGGCCGTTCCACGGCTGCGTCGCCTGCACCGACGGGTCGGACCAGGCGATGACGAGCACCCAGATCACGGCGGCCAGCACCAGCCCGGCGAGCCGCCAGGGGTCGGTGCGGCGGGGAGGGTTCGCGGCGGCGCTCACGAACCCCATTGTCGTGGATCGCGGGGGGCGCGGGCCGCCCGCGCGGCGAGCGGCAGGAGGTCAGGCGGCCGCCTTGTCCTCGCCGAGCGGGCGCAGCTCGAACACC
>JAJYGO010000164.1 GCA_021785115.1 Chloroflexota bacterium
CCAGCAGGTCGGCGCCGTCCTCGACCATCCTCCGGGCCCGTGCGACGGCGGCCTCGACCGGGTCCCCGGCCGCCAGCAGCCCGTCGCCGGAGAAGGAGTCGGGCGTGATGTTGAGGATCCCCATCACGTATGTCCGCTCGCCCCAGGCGAAGGTGCGCGGGCCGATCGCCATCGGCCGCGGCGCCCCGGGCAGGCCGGGCGCGGCGTCCGGCGGGAGCGCGAACGACGAAGTGGCCGCCCCCCCGCCGAGGTCCGGGCGGGCCGCGACCACGCCCCGCTCCTCGGGGAGGTCGCGGTCGGCGGGCGGTCCGGGGACGTCGGCGCTCATGCGGGGTCGCTCAGGGCGGGGTCGTCCACGAGCCTCGCCCGGGCCGCGCCGACCAGGTACAGGGAGCCGGCCACGACGACGGGCCCGCCCGGCAGGCCGAGGGCGAGCTCGAGGGCCGCCTCCGGCGAGCCCGCGGTTCGGACGCGGAGGCCGGGCGCCTCCGCCCGGGCCCAGAGCGCGGCGAGCGCGTCGGGAGCGAGGGCGCGCGGCAGGCCGACCGCGGTGCACACGACCGTCGCGCCGGCGAGGGCCCTCGAGCGCGAGACGGCCGCGATCGTCCCGGCGACGTCCTTGTCCGCCATCGCCGCCCACACCACGACCAGCGGGGACGGGGGCGTGTCGCTGCCTCCGGCCAGCAGCGGCCGGAGGTCGTCGAGGGCCGTCGCGAGGGCGGTCGCCCCGGCCGGGTTGTGGGCCCCGTCCAGCAGCACCTCGCGCGTGCCGTGCGGCCCGCGGGCGTCGACGAGCTCCAGGCGGCCCGGCCAGCGCGCGGCGCGGTAGCCGCGCCGGCGGGCGTCCTCGGGCACCGTCGCGATCCCGGCCACGTCCAGCGCGTCCAGCAGCGCGTCGGCCACGGCGGCGTTGGCGGCCTGGTGGCGGCCGCGCAGGCCGATCTCCGTGGGGCCTAGCCTCGGCAGGTCCACGGACAGCGCGTCGCGCGTCCAGCCGAGCACCGGCGCCGGGGGCGCCACCGTCAGGGGCACGCCGAGCCGCCGGCAGCGGCGCCGCAGGATGGCGAGCGCCTCGCCGTCGGCGCCGGTGACCGCCAGGTCGCCGCGCTTGACGATCGGCGCCTTCTCGCGCGCGATGGCCGCGATGGTCGGCCCAAGCCGGTCGGTGTGGTCGAGGGCCACGTTGGTGAGCGCCGCGACGCCGCCGTCCCACGCGTTGGTCGCGTCGAGGCGGCCGCCGAGGCCCACCTCTACCAGCGCCAGGTCCAGGCCGGCGTCGGCGAAGTGGCGGAACATCATGGCCGTGAGCAGCTCGAACTCGGTCGGCGGCCCGAGCCGGCGACCCATGCCGTCGGCCGCCGGTACTACGGCCTCCGCCAGCCGCGTGAAGTCCCCGGGCGCGATCGGGCGGCCGTCGACGACGATCCGCTCCCGGTAGCTGACCAGGTGCGGCTTGGGCGTCTCGCCGACGCGGTAGCCGGCCGCCCGCAGCGCGGACCCCGCCAACGCGATCACGCTGCCCTTGCCGTTCGTCCCCGCGACCAGCGCCCCCCGCACCTGCTCCTGCGGGTCGCCGATCGCCCGCAGCAGCGCGCGCACCCGCCCGAGCCCCAGGCGGATACCGAAGCGGCCCCGCGCCTCGAGCGCGGCGAGGGCCTCCGCGTAGGTCAGCGCAGCGGTGCTCACTCGCGGGTCAGCTCGTCCTCGTAGAAGACGCACTGGTTGAAGCGGGGCGTCAGGCACACGTCGTTGACGTAGCCCTCGTCCAGGTGGACGCCGCCCCGGAGCTGGCAGCGGGAGATGTTGCTCGGCTGGCGCAGCAGGCCCTTGAGCAGGTGGGGCGCCTGGATCGGGATCGCGCCCCGCGACCCGGTCATGTAGAAGTGCGGACAGACGTTCCGCCGGAGGCTGGGCAGGCCGAACCCGCTGCGGGCGGGCAAGGTCGCGACGGCCCGGACGCCCTGCGCCTGCATGGCGGCGGCCGTGCTGGGGCGCATCGGGACCGGCGCGCCGGGCCGCGCGGTGACGGGGACGCGAACCGCCTCGCGGGGCGGCGCCGACGGCATGGACCGGGAGGCCGGCAGGCCCGGGCGCCCCGGGTACGGGGCGTCGGGGAGGGCAGACGGCGCAGAAAGCACCACCGGTCGCGCGGCGACGCGGGCGATCGGTCCGTGGCTCCAGGCGCTGCGGTCGCCGGGCACCGGACGCATCGGCCGCCGGTCTCTTGCCTCCAACCCTGTCCCTCTTCCCACTGCGCGGGCACCGCTCCCTCGGGGCCGCTGCGCTTCGCGCAGCGTACCACCGCGGTCGTCCGACCGGTCACGGGCGCCGGACTCCGGCCGCCCGACCGCTTCGTGCGACAATCCGTGCGATGGACGCCCGGCGTGGGGGCCGGCCCTCGCAGGTCCGCCCCCGACCCTCACCAGCAAGCTCGAGGCGCGGCCGGGTTCGCCCCGCGGCGCCGTCGCCCAACCGCCTCGCGCGCCACCGCGCGATCGACCGCCGTGCTGGGCTGCCCCTGGCCGTCAAGCTCGCGATGGCCGGCGGCGTCCTGGTGCTCGGGTGGTTCTGCCTGCTCATCGGACTCGGGCTCATCGGTCCGGCCGCCTCGTCCATGGCCGGCGCCGTGGGCGGCATGGTCGGCTCGCTGACCCACATCGCGGTCGCCGGGCCCTCGTCGAGCGCCGCCGGGAGCGCGAGCGACGCGCCGGTGCTCGAGCCGCCCGACGCGCCCACGACCAACATCGCGAGCGTGGACCTGACCGTCCAGGTGCCGGTGGCCGTCGTCGGCCAGACGGGCTACAGCTGCCGGCTCTACGTCGCGGTGGGCAGTGCGCAGCCGACCGTCGTCACCGAGGCACCGGTCGGCGGCACCGCCACCATGGTGCTGCCCAGCGTGGCGCTCGCCGCCGGGACGAACACCTTCACCGCGACGGTGGTGGGCCCGTCCGGCGAGAGCGCCCCGTCGAAGCCGGTGTCGATCACGCTCGACGTGACGAAGCCCAAGATCACCGTCACGTCCCCCAAGAACGGCTCGAGCGCGACCGGCACCAGCGTGACGGTCCAGGGCAAGACGCAGCCTGCCTCGGACGTTCGGCTGCAGAACGACGCCAACGGGGCCACGACGAACACGACCGCCGACGACACCGGGCTGTTCTCCGCCCCCATCCCGATCGCGGCCGGGCCCAACAACATCACGATCACGGTGACCGACCCGGCGGGCAACGGCAACACCGCCACGGTCACCGTCACCAAGGGCACGGGCACGCTGCGGGTCAGGCTGTCCGGCAGCGTCTACCAGTTCGACAGCAAGAGACTGCCGGCGAACGTGACCTTCACCGCGGTCGTGGTCGGAGCCGACGGCAAGCGGGTGGCGGGCGCCACGGCGCTGTTCACGGTCAGCGTGCCGGGCCTCCAGGCGGTGGTCTCCACGCCGGAGACGACCGACGCCAGCGGCACGGCCACGTTCTCGACCACGATCCCCAAGGGCGCAACCCCCGGCGGAGGGCTGGCGACGGTCCTGATCACGATGCCGTCCGGGACGCAGACGGCCACCGACCGGGACGTGCTGACCGTCCGCTGACCTGCGCGCAGGGCGCCGCGGTCGGAACCGCAGCAGCATCGGCATCGAACCCGCGTTCGACGGCTGCAGCAACCCTATCGACAGCCGCGCACGGCGCAGCTACGATCCATCCATGCCGCTCTGGCGCTGCCCGCACTGTGCAACACCCCAGCCGGAGACCTCCCGGTGCTGGCTGTGCGGCCGCTCAACCACCACGTGCGGCGCCTGCCGCCACTACCGCCGCGGGGTCGCCGGCGGGCTGGGCCTGTGCGGCCGGAACCCCCGCCGCCTGGCCCTCCGCGGCACGGAGGTGCTGCCGTGCTGGGAGGCGCCGCCGGCGCCCGACCCCGTGCCCTCGGTGCACGAGTCGTCGGGAGGCGCGCCGCGCGGGCGCGACGATCGCGCGCCCAGAACGTTCGTTCCGGTGGAGGAGCTGCGCGCCGGCGCCGAGGAGGCCGCGGCGGCCGTCACCTCGCAGCCGGTGGCCGTGGCCGGCGGGCGGTGGTCGCTGTGGGGTGACCCGGACGCCTGAACGTCGGGGCAAGACGGACCGGGACGGCCCGTCTTGCGCTCACGCCTTGACCAGCCGCGGGCTCGGGCCGTGCCGCTACGGGGTGCAGGCGAACGTCGTCGGGTCGCGCATCGTGAGGTTCACGCTGGAGCCGACCGGGACTTCCGTCCCCGGCGTCGGGTTCTGAGCCATCACGATCCACGACAGCGGCACCGGCGACACGCCGCTCGGATCCGTGGAGACCGTCCCGAGGCTCAGCCGGTCGGCCCCGATCGCGGCCGTCGCCTGGTCCAGCGTCTGGCACTTGTAGTTGCCGACGGCCACCGGTGCCGGCGTCGGCGTGGGCGTCGGGGCCGGCGTGGGTGATGGCGTCGGCCCGACGGGGAACGTGGGCGCCGGCGACGGTGCGGTTGACGCCGACGGCTCGGGCCCGAGCGAGATCGTGTAGTTGACCGCGCCCCCGGGGGCGAACTGCGTGCCCGGGGCGGGGTCCTGGCTGATGATCTGCCCAGCCGGCACCGTCGGGTCGTACGCCTCGGCACCGGTGCCGAGCTTGAGGCCGACCGCGGCGAGCGCGTTGGCCGCGTCGCCCAGGGCCAGGTTCCGCAGGTCGGGCACGGGGACCGCGGACGGGCTGACGGCAACCGTGAGCTTGACCGCGGTGCCGGTCTGGACGGTCGTGCCGGGCTTCGGGTCCTGCGCCAGGACGGTGTCGGCGGGCACGGTCGTGCTCGGCTGGGTCGCCGAGCGGACGGTTGACAGGCCGAGGGCCGCCGCCTGCGAGGCCGCGTCGGAGTAGAGCGAGTTCACGAGGTCCGGGACGGTCACCGTGGCCCCGGACGCGCTGGCCCCCGGCGACGACGTCGACAGGGCGCCGATGCTCGAGATCAGGCGGAACAGGAGGAAGGCGACCACGATCAGGATGCCGATGCCCAGCAGGCCCGCGATCCAGGCCCAGGGGCCGCTGCCGGCCCCGTCGGGGCTGTCCTCGTACCGGCCCGGGACCCGGCTCGGGACGAGCGGCGGCGGCGTCCTTCTGGCGGACAGGGGCGCCGGCTCCGACGAGCGCGCATAGGCATCGGGCGGGTAGAACACGTTCGGCCTGGTGGCCGTCGAGAGGACCTCCGCAGCACCGGCGGCCCCGGCGGCCCCGACGGCGCCGGCGCTCGCCGCGGGGGCGCCGTCAGCGAGGAACCCGTCGAGCGCGCCGCCCAGGGCGGCGGCGGACGGATACCGGTCAGCGGGATCGAGGGCCATGGCGCGGACGACGATCGAATCGAGCTCCGGCGGCACCGACGCGCGCAGCGCCGAGGGCCGAGGAGGCGTGGTGGTCAGGCGGGCCAGCGCAACGGCCGCGGCGCCGTCGCCGGAGAACGGACGGTGGCCCGTCAGCATCTCGAATAGCACGATGCCCAGCGCGTAGGTGTCGGACGCGGCCGTCGCGGGCTCGCCGCGCGCCTGCTCGGGGGCGAAGTAGTGGACAGAGCCCATCGTGATGCCGGGGAGGGTCACCTGCGCGTCGTCCAGCGCGCGCGCGATGCCGAAGTCCGCCACCTTCACGCGGCCGTCGCGGCTGATCAGGATGTTCGACGGCTTGACGTCGCGGTGGACGATCCCCCGCATGTGGGCGGCGTGGAGCGCCTTGGCCACGTCGGCGCCGACCCGGGCGGCCTGGCGCGGCGCCAGGGGCCCGTTCTCGCGCAGGATCGACGCGAGGTCCTGGCCGTCCACCATCTCCATGACGATGAACTGGTCCCCACGCTGGTCCTGGCCGAAGTCGAACACGGCCACGATGTTGGGGTGGCTCAGCGAGGCGGCCGCCCGCGCCTCGTCGCGGAATCGGGCGACGAAGTCGGGGTCCTGGCCGAACTCCGGCCGGAGCACCTTGACCGCCACGTCGCGCTCGAGCTGCGAGTCGTGCCCGCGGTAGATCGTGGCCATGCCCCCCTGGCCCAAGAGCTCCATGAGGCGGTAGCGGCCGCCGAGCATGCTGCCGATCTCGGTCACGTGTTGCGATCTCCTGCGAGCGCGGGCCCGGTGCTGCCGCTCAGATGTCGAGCGAGCGGAGGAACGACCGGAACTCGCCGCCGAACTCCGGACGGGTGAGCGCCAGCTCCACAGACGCCTGGAGCCAGCCCATCGTGGTGCCCGCGTCGAAGCGCCGCCCCTCGAAGGCGTAGCCGAAGACGCTCTGCTCGTCCATCAGCGCGTGGATCGCGTCCGTCAGCTGGATCTCGCCGCCGGTGCCCCGCTGCGTCTGCTCGAGCTTGTCGAAGATCTTGGGGGTCAGCACGTAGCGCCCGATCACCGCCAGGTTCGACGGCGCCGTCCCGGCGGACGGCTTCTCCACGAGCTGGTTGACCTGGTAGGTCCGCTCGCCGTCGGAATCGCCGCCCACGCGCTCGCCGCCGATGACGCCGTACCGGCGGGTCTCCTCCTCGGGCACCTCCATGACGGCCACCACGGACCCGTGGTGCTCGTGGTAGGCGTGGATCAGCTGGCCGATGCAGGGCCGGTCGCTGACGACCACGTCGTCGGGGAGGATCACCGCGAACGGCTCGTGGCCGATCAGGTCCTTCGCCATGAGCACCGCGTGGCCGAGGCCCAGCCGCTCCTTCTGGCGGATGTAGGCGACCTGGGCGAGGTCCGTGATGTGGCGGACCTGGCGGAGCCGCTCGATGTCGCCCTTCTCCTCGAGCAGGTGCTCCAGCTCGAAGTTGAGGTCGAAGTGGTCCTCGATCGCGCGCTTCTGGCTCGAGGTGACGATGATCACCTGCTCGATGCCGGCGGCGACCGCCTCCTCGACCGCGTACTGGATGACGGGCTTGTCGACCAGCGGCAGCATCTCCTTGGGCTGCGCCTTGGTCGCGGGGAGGAAGCGGGTTCCCCAGCCGGCGGCCGGCAACACGGCTTTTCGGACGCGCATTGAACCTCTCGGCAGCGGGGGTGGCGTGGCCGCCAGTATACCTGCGGCCGGCGGGCACCCGACTCAGCCGGGCCGGCCCAGATCGTCGACGAAGCGGGCCACGAGGGCCGAGAACGCGTGCGGCCGGTCGAGCGGCGCCAGGTGCATCGCTCGTCCCACCACCTCGTGGCGGCCGGCCCGGCAGGACTTCGCCCAGGCCTCGCCACCCGGGCCGAACACCGGGTCGAGGGCGCCGTTCACGACCAGCACCGGCGTCCAGAGCATTGCCAGCCGCTCCAGGTAGCGCGTCCCGACGACGGCCCGGAGAGCGGCCGCACCGCCCTCCGGCCAGAACCCGCGCCGGATGATCGGCTCGGCGATGGGCGCTGGGTAGCGGACCCGGAAGAACGCGCGGTTGACGATGTCGAGCGGGACCCGGGGCGCCTGCGCCAGGACCCAGGCGAGCGCCCGGAACGTCAGCGTGACCGGCCCGCGCGGCTCGGCGGAGCAACCCGCGAGCACCAGGCCCGCCACGCGGTCGGGATAGCGGTCGGCCGTGTCGATCGCCACGTAGCCGCCCAGCGACAGGCCCACGACCACCGCCCGGCCGTCGGGGCACTCGGCGGCGATCGCGTCTGCCACCGCGTCGGCGGCTGCGTCGCGCGTGAACGGCACGCCGGCCAGCGCACCGTGGCCGGGCAGGTCGACCGCGATGCAGCGGAAACGGCCGGAGAGGCGCCGCAGCTGCGGCCACCACTGGGCCCGGGTGAGCCGGGTGCCGTGGACGAACACGACCGCGGGCGCCCCGACGGGCCCCACGGCCGTCCAGGCGCCGGGGGCCGCCGGGCCGCTCAGACGGCCCGGTGCTCGATCGCCCATAGCGCGGCCTGAGTGCGGCTGGCGAGGTCGAGCTTGCCCAGGATGTTGGACACGTGCGTGCGCGCGGTGCGCTCCGTGATGTCGAGCAGGGCAGCGATCTCCTTGTTCGAGTGGCCGCGGGCCACCAGGCGGAGCACCTCGCGCTCGCGCTCGGTGAGCGGCTCCTGGCCCGGGTACGGGCCCCGGACCCGCTGCGCGAGCATGCGCGCGACCTGCGGGTCGAGGTGGACCTCGCCGGCGTGGGCCCGGCGGACGGCCGCCGCGACCTCGTCCGCGTCGGCGTCCTTGAGCAGGTATCCCGACGCCCCGGCCTCGAGCGCGGCGGTGACGCGGTCCTCCTCGATGAAGCTGGTGAGCGCGACGACCTCGATCTCCGGGTGGCGCTCCTTGATCCTCGCGATCGCCTCGATCCCGTCCATGGCGGGCATCACGATGTCCATCAGCACCACGTCCGGCAGCAGCGCGTCGGCCAGGGCCACGGCACGCCGGCCGTCCTCCGCCTCGCCCACGACCTCGATGTCGCCGAGCAGCTCGAAGAAGCCCCGCAGGCCCCGGCGGACCACGGTGTGGTCGTCCGCGATCAGGACCCGGACGCGGCCGTCCGCCAGACCGTGGGACGCGCGCCCCTCGCCCTCGTCGTCGCTCATCGGCGACAGGATACGCGCAAGGCTGCGCGGAGCGGTACCCGGACGGTCAGCCCCGCGTCGTCTCGGGCGCGGCGTCGGGCGATGCGGCAGC
>JAJYGO010000144.1 GCA_021785115.1 Chloroflexota bacterium
GCCGCCGACCGCGGGATCCTGATCTGCGGCTCGGGCGTGGGCGCCTCGATCGCGGCCAACAAGATGCGCGGGGTCCGGGCGGGCCTGTGCCACGACACGTACTCGGCGCACCAGGGCGTGGAGCACGACAACATGAACGTGCTCACGCTGGGCGCCCGCGTGATCGGGATCGAGCCCGCGCTGGAGTGCTCGCTCGCGTTCCTGGGCGCGGTGTTCTCCGGCCAGCCGAGGCACCAGCGGCGCCTCGACAAGGTGCTCGCCATCGAGGCTGCATCGATGGGAGGGCGCTGAAGGTCGCTCAGGGGTGGTCGCCGCCCGGCGACGTCGTGATCGGTCGGCGGCACTTCGGCTCGCGCCCGCTGGCGCACCCCATGCGCCAAATCTCGCTCGGGGCATTGTCCCATGGGCCTTTCGGCGCACGCCATGCACCATTCGGGGTCAATGGTGCTCGGGGTGCGCCAAGCGGGGCGGATTCGAGCGACCCGAGGCGGAATTGGCGCATGGGCTGCACCACTCGCCCGGTGGAGGGCCCGGTGGCCAGACGCCCCGATCCCGCTCGGGGCTGCCGTGCGTCGCTGTTCAGCGAGCGGGCCTATCCTCTAGCCGAAACGGCGGCCGACGAGACCGCTGCCGCCGCCCGGAGTGTTCCCATGCCAAGCCGCCACGTCGGGACCGCATAACGATGGCGCGCACGAAGCCCGATCCGGCCACCACGCCGACGAGTACGGGCCCGGCGAGCGAAGCCTCCGCCATCCCGCTCCACGGCACGGTCGAGACCCCGCCGGCCACCGAGCCCGGTCCTCGCGTCGTCGATCCCAGCGTCCCGGTCGGCGAGCCGCCGGTCGGCCCCACGGAGCCGCTGGTGCCCGCCAGCGAGCCGCTGACCCCTGCGTCCGCGCCGTCCCCGCGCAAGGACGCGCCCCGGACGATGCGCGACCTTCGGCTGGCCACCGAGGCCCGGCGCCGCTCGACCACGCCCAGGGCCGCCGACAACCCGCTCCGCGAGGGCCTGCGCCTCGAGCGCGTGCCGGACCCCCACATCTTCGTGCTGTTCGGCGCCACCGGCGACCTCGCCCACCGCAAGGTGGTCCCTGCGCTCCACCAGCTCTGGCGCACCCACCTGCTGCCCCACGAGTTCACGCTGGTCTGCGTCGGGCGGCGCCCGTACACCGACGAGGCCTTCCGCGACGAGCTCAAGGCCTCGCTGGCCAAGTTCTCGCGCTCGCAGCCCATCGACCGCGAGGCGTGGGACGACATGGCGTCGCGGATCACGTACCACCGCGGCGACTTCAACGACCCCGCCGCGTACGCCGCGCTCGCGGACCACCTCGACACGATCGACCTCGCTCACGGAACGCGCGGCAATCGGCTGTTCTACCTCGCCACGCAGCCGTCGGCCTTCCCCGAGATCATCGCCCAGCTCGGCCATGCCGGCCTCGACCACGAGCACCACGACGGAGGCTGGCGGCGCGTGGTCATCGAGAAGCCGTTCGGGCGCGACCTCGAGTCGGCGATCCGGCTCAACCGGGAGGTGGGCAAGGTCTTCCGCGAGCGGCAGGTCTACCGCATCGACCACTACCTGGGCAAGGAGACGGTCCGCAACCTGCTGGTCTTCCGGTTCGCCAACGGCATCTTCGAGCCGATCTGGAACCGCCGCCACATCGACCACGTGCAGATCACCGTGGCCGAGTCGATCGGGATCGAGGGCCGCGGCGCCTTCTACGAGGAGACCGGCGCCAGCCGTGACTTCCTGCAGAACCACCTGCTCCAGCTGCTGAGCCTGGTCGCGATGGAGCCGCCGGCCACGTTCGAGGCGGACGCCCTCCGCGACGAGAAGGTCAAGGTGATCCGGGCCATCGCCGAGATGACGCCGGCGCAGGTCCGCCGCGACGTCGTCCGCGGGCAGTACGGCCCGGGCTGGGTGTCGGGCAAGCCGGTCGTGGGCTACCGGCAGGAGCCGCACGTCGATCCGGAGTCCGAGACCGAGACCTTCATCGCCGCCCGCCTGATGATCGACGACTGGCGCTGGTCGGGCATCCCGTTCTACCTGCGGATGGGCAAGCGGCTGCCGAAGCGCGCGACCGAGATCGCGATCCAGTTCAAGGAGGTCCCGCACCAGCTGTTCCGGGACTCTGCGGCCGACCCGGAGCCCAACCTGCTCGCGATGCGGATCCAGCCCGACGAGGGGATCATGCTGCGCTTCGGCGCCAAGGTCCCGGGGCTGGGCGTGGACGTCCGGAACGTGACCATGGACTTCACGTACGGCTCCGCGTTCCAGACCGACTCGCCTGACGCCTACGAGACGCTGATCCTCGACGCCCTGCTCGGCGATGCCTCGCTGTTCACCCGCGCCGACGAGGTCGAGGAAGCCTGGTCGATCGTGGACCCGATCATCGCCGCCTGGGCCGAGGAGGGGTCGCCTGACTTCCCGAGCTACGAGGCCGGGACCTGGGGGCCGGCGGTCGCGGACGACCTGCTCGCCCGGGAGGGCCGGCGGTGGCGGAGGATCTGAACGGCGCGGGGAGGGCCGTCCCCGGGACCATCCTCGCGGTCGGCACGCGGCCCACCGGCGGACGCGTCGAGCCCGTCGGCCCGGCGCGTCCTGGCGAGCCGCAGCTCCGCTGGCAATCGCGCGGGACGACGATCGACGAGATCGAGAAGGAGCTGGGCCGGATCTGGGCCCAGCCGCAGATGGTGTTCGACCGCGGCGGGGAGCGCGCAGGCCGGCAGGCTGCAGCCCGGACCAGCGTGATGAACCTGGTCATCGTGGCGGGCGACAAGGAGACGGGCGAGCGCTCGGCCGAGACCATCAGCCGCCTCACTGGACGCCACCCCAGCCGCACGCTGATCGTGCTGCTCGCAGACCCCGACGGCCCGCCGTGGCTCGACGGGCGGGTCCAGGTGCACTGCATGCTGCCGCGCGCCGACGCGCCGGAGTCCTGCACCGAGATGATCTTCCTCACGGCCGGCGGCGAGACCGGGCGGCACCTCGCCGCGCTGGTGACCCCGCTGCTCGTCCACGACCTGCCGGTCACGACCTGGTGGCCGGGAGAGCCGCCCCTGGCCACGGAGCCCGCGGGCGAACTGCTCGACGCGACCGACCGGCTGGTGGTCGACGGCTCGGTGTGGACGTCCGACGGCCTCGGGCGCCTGCGCCAGCTCGCCGAGCTGTACGACCGCTACCCGCGGATCTCCATCCGCGACTTCGCCCTGGTGCGCCAGTCGCGATGGCGAGAGGCGATAGCGACCCTGTTCGACATGCCCGACTTCCTGCCCCACCTGCCGTTCCTGCGCCGGGTGTCGGTCGCGTACGGCACCCGCGACGGATCCGGGGCACCGGGCAGCACGAACGTGGTCAAGCCGCTGTACCACGTCGCGTGGCTGGCCTCGCGGCTGGGGATGACCGTGGTGTCACCGCTGGCGCCCGTCGCGTCGAAGGCCGGTGCGCCGCGCCCTCGGCCCGGCGAGAAGCCACCGCTCCACCGCGGCCTGGCGGCGAAGCTGCGCGACCCGCGGTCCAGCGAAGTCGCGGTCGTGATCCGGCCGGTCGCGTCATCGGCGCCGGCCGGCACCACCCTGCGCGTGGAGATCCTGGCCGAGCGGCGCGGCTCGGAGCTGCGCGCGGACGTCACGGCCGAGGCGGAGAACGTCCACGTCAACGTCTGGCTCGATGGCGTCCAGGCGCTCGACCGCACCTTCATGGCGCCCCGCCGCAACGACATCGACCTGCTTGCCGAGGCGCTCGAGGGCGGCGGCCGCGATCCCGTCGGCATGGACACGATCCGCATGGCCGCCCGTCTCGCTGGCGCCCCGGCAAGCCACGCCGTGCACCCCGGCTGACGGGGATCGTCTCGGGACGGGGCCTGCGGCGGCGGCACGGTCCCGCCACTCAAGCCCTGACCGGAATGGAGGTCGTCCCATGACCCAGCCCACGCTGTCGATCGTCCCCACCGCGGCCGACGTCTCCCCCGCGGGAGCCGAGTTCATCGTGAACACGCTCGCATCTGCGCTTCGGGAACGAGGCGTGGCGCACTGGTGCACGACGGGCGGGTCGTCGGCGCCCGGGATCTACCGGGCGCTTCGAGCGGCGCCGCTGCGCGACGCCCTGGACTGGTCGCGTGTCCACACGTGGTGGGGCGACGACCGGTTCGTGCCCGCGGGCGACCCGCTCTCGAACGTCACGTCGTTCGACGATGTGCTCCGCGAGCCTGGCGTTGGGCTGTCGATCCCCGACGCGAACGTGCACCGGGTGCCGGTGGCCGAGGCGATGGCCGGGGGCGGCGGGCCCGACGGCGCGGCGGCCGCGTACGAGGCCGAGCTGCGGGCGGCCGGCCCGGCGGCAGGCCTGCTCCGGCCGGCGGCGCGGCGCGACCACCCCCTGCTCGGGGTGCCCGCGTTCGATCTCGTCATCCTCGGCGTGGGCCCGGACGGCCACATCCTCTCGGTGTTCCCGGGGTCCTTCGTGTTCGACGTGCCGGGCTGGGTGGCCTCCGTGCCCGCGCCCACCCACGTCGAGCCGCACGTGGCGCGGGTGACGATGCACCCGAAGCTGGTGCAGGCCGCGCGCTCGGTGCTGGTGGTGACGGCGGGGGCGTCCAAGGCGGACGTGCTGGCGGCGGCCTGGGCCGGCGGCGACCCGCGCAACCTGCCGCTGCGGACGACGCTGGCGGCGAACGCCACATGGCTGCTGGACGAGGCGGCGGCGGCACGGCTCCCGGGCTGACGGCTCCCGGGCTGACGGCTCCCGGGCTGACGGCTCCCGGGCTGACGCGCGGGCCGGGAGGCCGCTGCCGGAGGCCCGACCCGCTAGGCTCACGGTCACCATGACGTCATCGGTCCCCGACCCCCCGTCGCTGTTCGTCGCGTCGGGTGACGGGACGCTGATCGCGCTGTTCATGTCGGGCAAGGCGTCGACGGGGACGCGACCGCTGCTGCTGGTCCACGGCACGTCGGGCGACCACCAGACCTGGCGCGTGGTCGGGCCGATGCTGGGTCGGCGGCGACAGGTGTGGAGTCTCGACCGGCGCGGGCGCGGTGCCTCGGGTGACGCCCCCGAGTGGTCCATCGACCGCGAGGTCGAGGATGTGGCGGCAGCAGCGGAGGCGCTCGCGGCGAGCGCGGGCGGCCCGGTCGACATCGTCGGCCACTCGCTGGGCGGTCGGCTGGCGCTGGCGGCGGCGCGTGCCACGCCAGCGATCGGGCGCGTGGTCGCGTACGAGAGCGCTCCAGGGCGGGCCGAGGTGGACCCGGGGCTGGTGGCGCGGCTCCGTTCCCTGCTCGACGAGGGCGATCTCGATGCGCTGCTCGCCGCCTTCATGATCGAGGCGGTCGGGATGCCGCCGACCGAGCTCGCCGCGTTCCGCGCGAACCCCGTCTGGCCGCTCCGCGCCGCTGCCGGCCCGACGATCGTCCGGGAGCTCGAGGCCGCGCTGGCGGCACCCGCGATCGGGCCCGGGGTGCTGGCCGGCGTCACCCAGCCAGTGCTGCAGCTGGTGGGCTCGGCGTCGCCGGCATGGTTCCTCGAGGGCGCCCAGGCGCTCCACGCGCGGCTGCCCGACGGCCGCCTGGAGATCATCGAGGGCGCGCGCCACGCCGCCCACCACAGCCACCCGGTCGAGTTCACGTCCCGGGTGGAAGCGTTCCTCGACACCTGACCGTCGCACGCGACCCGCGGTCTTGACCTCCGAGCGCGCGGCGCCGCGCCCTGTCTGCCACGACGCTGTGCCAGACTTGGGGCATGTCGAGCATCATCGGCTGGCTGATCATCGGGCTCGTCGCAGGCGGGCTCTCGGGACTCGTCGTCGGCGTGCGCAGTGTGCAGGGGTGCCTGCCCACCATCGTGGTCGGAATCGTGGGCGCGATCGTCGGCGGCTGGCTCGTCGAGCAGATGGGCCTCGGGCAGGCGGAGGGCTTCGTCGGCGCCATCGTCGTGGCGACGCTCGGCGGCATCGTCGTGCGGGTGGTGCTCAAGACGCTCGCGCGGGACTGAGCGCCATTCGGGGTTCGGACGCGGGATTGGCGGCGAGCGCGGCTGACCCGCTGCGCCGACGACCCGCAACCGGCGGTCCGCCTACCATCCGGGCTTGAGACAGGAGCAACCGATGAGCGATCCCGCGTCGGCCCCGGCCGACACCCGCCCCTACTCCCCGGGCCTCGAGGGCGTCATCGCCGGCGAGACCTCCCTCTCGTTCATCGACGGCGAGCGCGGTCGGCTGCTGTACCGCGGCTACCCGATCGGCGAACTGGTCAAGAAGGGCTCCTTCGCGGCCGTGGCCGAGCTGCTCTGGACGGGCGAGTGGAACCCGGCTGTGACGATGCCCTGCGAGCCGGCGTCGCCGGCGGTGGTCACCGCCCTGCGCGCGCTGCCCAGGACCGCACGACCGATGGACGCCCTGCGGACGGCGGTGGCGGTGTGGGGCGCCGAGCACGACCCCGCCTGGCCCGCCACGCCTGAGCAGTCCCGCTCGCTGACGGCCTCGTCGCCCTCCGCGCTGGCCGCATTCGCGCGGATCCGCCAGGGGCTCGACCCGGTGGCGCCCGACCCCGACCTCGACCTCGTCCCCGGCTTCCTCTACCAGCTCACCGGGCGGCCGCCTGCCAGGGAGGCGGCGCGAGCGCTCGACGCGTACTTCGTGGTCGGCGCTGAGCACGGATTCAACGCCTCGACCTTCGTCTGCCGGATCGTCACGTCGACGCGCGCTGACATCGCGTCGGCCGTGGGCGGGGCGATCGGCGCGCTCAAGGGGCCCCTCCACGGGGGCGCCCCGTCGGAGGTGGTCGAGCAGATCCACGAGGTGGGCTCGCCGGAGCGCGCCGAGGCATGGGTCCGCGACGCGCTCGACCGGAAGGTCCGGCTGATGGGCTTCGGGCACCGCATCTACCGCTCGTACGACCCCCGGGCGGCCGCCCTGCGCGAAGTCGCCCAGTCCATGACGCGCCAGCCCGAGTGGCTCGCCCTGGCGATCGCGGTCGAGGACGTGGCCCTGCGGGTGCTGGCGGAGAAGTACCCGGACCGGCCGCTGATGACCAACGTCGAGTACTACGCGGCGCCGGTGCTGATGGGGGTGGGCCTCACGCCGGACCTGTTCCCGGCGACGTTCGCCCTGGCGCGCCATGCTGGCTGGACGGCCCACGCGATCGAGCAGGGGGCCGCCAACCGGCTGATCCGGCCCGACGTGCGGTACATCGGGCCGGCCGAGCGGCACCTGCCGGGGGCGTGAGGAGGCGGCGGGCCCCCTGGGCCTCGCGAGCCCCGTTGTGGGTGTCCCGCCGGCCCACGTGCACCCGATCCGCTCCTGTCGCCCGTCAGGCGGCGGTCATCGAACGCGCCTGGCCCGTCTCGTGCTCGCCAGGTGCGGTCGATTCGCTGGTGCCGCCGCTGAGCGGTGAAAGGAGCGGCTTTCTGCGCACAGGCGCGGTGGGGCGGTCGGCGATACGAACGGATGCTCACCTTGACGCGCGCGATGATCACCGCATGCCGCCCCCGATCGAGCTCCGCGTCCCAGACCCGTGCCTGGTGGTGCTGGTCGGTGCCGCGGGCGCCGGCAAGACGACCTTCGCTCGCCGCCACTTCGCGCCTGACGAGGTGCTCTCGTCTGACCGATTCCGGGCGCTGATCGCCGGTGACCCGACGGACCAGCGGGCCTCGGCCCCGGCGTTCGCGGCCCTCCACCGGGCCCTTCGGCTGCGGCTCTCCCGCGGCCTCCTGACCGTTGTCGACGCGACGAGCGTCACGGCTGCTGACCGGCGGTCACTGCTGCGCGCGGCGGCAGAGGCCGGTGTCGAAGCCGTGGCGATCGTGCTGGACCTGCCGGAGGAGATCGTGCTGGCGCGCAACGGGGCCCGCGGCGGTCTGGCCGTCCCCGAGGAGGCGGTGCGCCGGCACCTGGCCCGTCTCGCGATGTCCGGGCGCGGGCCGGGCCTGCGCGCCGAGGGCTTCGCGCGCGTGCTGGTGCTTCGCGAGCCGGCCGACGTCGACGCCGTGCGCGTGGTCCGCGTTGAGAGGTCCGGGTGACGCCCAAGATGCCCGGGACGCTACCCCGTCGTCGTCCCGATCGCGATCAGCACGATCGCCACGACCGTGAGCACGATGCCCGCCAGGTGGCTTCGCGTCACCCGCTCCCGCAGCAGCGTGAGGGCGAGCAGCACGGTCGTCACCGGATAGAGCGACGAGAGGATCGTCGCGACGGAGAGCGCGCCCACCTGGGCCGCGCCGATGAACGCGACGTTGCCCGCCATGTCCAGCACGCCCACCACCGACAGTCGGGCCACGTCGCCGCGCCGCATCCGCCAGGGCTGGCGCCAGAGGATGATCAGGGACACGAGCGCGACGGCCTGCACGAGCCGAAGGACCACGAGCGGGGCGAACTGGCCGGCATTCGACAGCTGCCCGATGCAGATGTTGAACCCGCCGATGGCGACCCCGGCGAGGAGCGCCCACTGGACGCCGGACGGGCGGTCCGTCTGGTGGCCGGGCGCCCGCGTCACCAGCACCACGGCCAGCAGCGCGATGACGATCCCGATGATGGTCGCGGTGGTGGGCACGCCCTCGGTGACGAACCCGACCACGACCGGCACAACTGCCCCCACGACCCC
>JAJYGO010000137.1 GCA_021785115.1 Chloroflexota bacterium
TGCCGTCGTGTGGCAGCTCACCGGCAGCATGCGCCGGGGTCTCGAGGTGGCGGTGGGCGCCGGACAGCTGGTGGGCTACGTCTTCATGGTCCTGGGCGTCCTCCTGGTCCTCAGCGGCAACGCGTTCAACGGGATCTGGATCGCGGTCATCGGCTGGTTCCTGCAGGGGGCAGGCGCCGCGCAGCTCCGGCAGGTGCGCTCCGAGGAGCGCCTGACGGGCGTGTCGGTCCGCGACGTCATGCGCCCCGACACGAGCGCGATCGAGCCCAACGCCTCGGTCGAGGACCTGGTCGAGGGGTACCTGGTGCCGGGCAACCGGCGCGCCGTTCCAGTCGTCGCCGGGGACCGCCTCGTGGGGATGGTCACGCTCGGCGACATCCAGGCGATCGCGCCGCAGGCGCGCGCGTCCACCCGCGTGGTCGACGTCATGGGTGGCCGTACGGGTGTCACCTCCGTGGGGCCGGATACCCCGCTGGCCGCAGCGCTGGAGGCCATGCTCGCGGGCGACTTCGAGCAGCTGCCGGTGCTGGAAGACGGGCGGCTCATCGGTGTGCTCGGCCGGGCGGACATCATCCGGCAGATCCAGCTGCGCGAGGCGCTGCACCTCGAGTAGCCATGGCCGGTCGCTGTCCCGGTTCAGGCCGCCGCGGCGCTGACCGGCAGGCGGCCGAGGATGCGGCGCGGCAAGCCGGGTCGACTCGGCCCCGCGAGCTCGGCGGCCATCCTTCGACGGGCCGGGTACCTGGGCATCCGCTCCCCGTCGGCCCACGCTGCGCCCAGGAGGCGCGGAATGGTCAGGGCGTGATCCGGACCTCCGCCTCGACCTCCACGGGGAGGTTGAACGGCAGCTCGGCCATGCCGACGGCGGAGCGGGCGTGCGCGCCGACCTTGCCGAACGGGCGCGAAGGGTAGCCGGATCCCGGGTGGCGCCTGGACCGGCTCAGGGAGCCCGAGACCCAGCTGCCGCAGCCTCGCCTCGATGCGGATGACGATCCTCCTCTGACGAATCTGGAGGCCCGGGACGATTGCGGGCCACACGGGGTAGTTGCTCCTCACCGCCCGCATCAGCGAACCCGAAACGCCGGACCGTGGCCGGGGATCACGACGTCGGCGGCGGCGAGGATCCGCTCGCGTCCGCGCTCGATGGCGTCCTGGTCGACGCCCCGCGGGTCGATCTCGGGCGTCCGGTCCTCCCGCCACCACAGATGCGTCAGGGCGTAGACCGCGTCGTCCGCCTCAACGATCAGCGACGCGTCTTCCCGGGTGTGACCGGGCGTCAGCCATAGGTGGGTGTGCGGGCTCAGCGCGTGGCCGTCGCCCTCGTGGTCCAGCCACTCGTCGTCCCGGTACCGCGCCCAATAGTCGACCACCTCGGCGTGCGGGAAGAGCGCGACGTTCATGGTGTGATCCGGGTGATGGTGGGAGAGGAAGACGTGTGTCACCGCCTCCGGCGGTACCCCCAGCGCGGCGAGGGGATCGAGGATGAGTGAGCGGTGTGCGACCATCCCGGGGTCGGCCACGATGCGCGCGTCCCCGTCGCGCACGAGCACGACGCTGCTGGCGACGCGGTCGCCGGCGTACCCGGCATGGAGCAGATGCACGCTTGTCATCGGGTCACCTGGTGCGATCGTACGGCGGCGCCATCATGCCACTCGTCCACGTCATCGACCGCAGGCCGCAGCTCCTCGAGGCGATCGCCCGGCTGTCCGTCGTATGCAACCTGGCCGCCCCAGGCGTCCCAGACCGAGCGCGCCCAGAGCTCGACGAGTACGGCGTGCCCATCGAGCGAGCCGATCCGGGCCCCGGCCGCGACCACATCTCCGACCGTCAGGGCACCGGTCACGACTGGTCTCTGGAGGTCCGGCCAGGACACGTCGGGTAGCCCACGCGGATGCGGCCGGTGCGAGGTCCAGCGCCCGGTGCGAGGTCCAGCGCCCGGTGCGAGGTCCAGCGGCCGGTGCGAGGTCCCGCGGCCGGTGCGAGGTCCAGCGGCCGGTCAAGCGGGATGCCTCCGGTTGACGCTCGAAGACCACAGCCCGGGCAGATCGAGAGCGTCATGGCCACGCCGCTGGCTGTCGGCCAGCGACCCCGTTCGTCGTGCCGGACTGTGCCCGGCCGATGAGCGCTCGGGCTGCCGGGCCGATCGGTCCTGCGGTCCGCCACGCCAGCGCGAGGCGTCCGCGCATGGCGGGACGCGTGACGGCGATCGCGTGCAGCTCCGGGTGGGCCAGGGCAACCGATTCGGGCAGGATGGCCACGCCGAGGCCTCGGCTCGCGAGTTGGGCCAGGATGCCCAGGTTGCTGGCCTCGAGGGCGATGTTTGGCTCGAAGCCCGACCTGGCACAGGCGTCGTCGAGGCACGAACGGAGGCCTGTGCCTCGCGGAAGGCTCATGAGCGCCCGGTCCCGGATGGCGTCGAGCGTGATCGTCTTGCGTGCCGCCAGCGCGTCGCCCTTGCCGACGGCGGCGAACAGCCGTTCGTCTGCGACCAGCTGGATCTCGATCCCTGGTGGCGTGGCCGCTCCCAGGCCAACGAACGCGAGGTCGAGCTGCCCGCTGTGAAGCCCTGCGATCAGCGCATCGGTGTTGGCCTCCGAGAGGGCGATCTCGACGGCCGGGTGGTCCCGGTGGAAATCGGCCAGCAGGTCGACCAGGTCGAGGGACGAGCAGGCGACCACCATCCCGACGGCAACGCGCCCCCGCACGAGCCCGGTGAACTCATCGACCGCGAGTCGCGCGCCGGCGGCCGCCCCGAGGGCCGCTCGGGCGTAGCGCAGCACGGCCGCGCCTGCCTCGGTCACGCGCACCGCCCGGCCCGAGCGGTCCAGCAGGTCCTGGCCGAGCTCTCGTTCGAGCTGGCGGATCTGGGCGCTGACCCCCGGCTGGGCGACGTGGAGCCTGGCTGCGGCCCTGGTGAAGCTGGCCTCGTCCGCCACCGCGACGAAGTACTCGAGCTGTCTCAGTTCCATAACCAGGGATGCTAGCAGCAAGAAGAATCAGGTCTTTGACTTCTAGTTGCGTGGACCGCAAGGTGGCGTTGACAGTTCGAATGCAGCGACCGACGGTGCCTTCCGTCGGCGTTGGCGGCCTGCGGACACGTGTCCGCAGGTTCCGAGCGACGAAGACGAGGTCGACGATGACGGGTGAGCGCGAGCGAGCGACCAAACCGGAGGATCTGACGCGGCTGTTCGTGGATCGGACGAATGCCGGCGACGCCGAGGGGCTCGCCGCGCTCTATGAGCCCGACGCTGTGGTGGCGTACCCGCCCGGGCAGTTCACGGTGGGGCGGGCAGCGATCCGGGCCCTGTACGAACAGATGCTCGCTGCCGCACCCCACTTCCGTATGGAGGAGCCGCTGCCCACCTTGCAGATCGGTGACCTCGCGCTCACCTCCACCCCTGCGCTCGACGAGGCTGGAGCGAGAGCCCAGGTCGTGCGGCGCCAGCCCGACGGAACCTGGCTGCGCGTGCTCGACCGGCCCGACTTCCGCGGCTAGTCTGGCTGGACTTTCCTCGACGCCGGTTGGTACTGCCACCCGTGGCCTGCGCGGCAGTGCGGTCACCTCCGGGTGCCTCAACGGGCGTTCAGCTGCGGAATCCCGGTCATGCTCAGCCTGCCCACCGCTTGCGGCAAGTGCTGGAGGAACGTGCCTCGGTATCCACGCACGGGAGATACCGAGGCACGCCGAGCTCGCGCCCGATGCCCGGATGGAGGAACAGGCGAGCATCTACGGGTGGCGACGCATCCGCGGGCTCGTCCCCGCACCAGACGGACGCCGGCGCCCCGTGGCCCGTGGCCCGTGGCCCGTGAGCACCAGCGTGAAGGGCAGGGCCTGACTTGCTCGGCTGATGCCATCGCGTGGGCGGGATCGAGCGACAGACGGGGATCCAGTGGCAGCACGCGCCCGTGCTTGTCGCTCAGCAGGGCGTCGGGAATCGTGGTCGGCCGGGCCGAGGTGGTTCCGGCAGGCGCGGTCCTCGCCGTCCGCTCCGGACGCGGGAGCACGTGCCAACAGGATGTTCACGCGCCGTTCACGGGCCGAGGGTAGAACGGCGGCGTGGTAGATGGTTCGATGTGGACGTGGCCCGGGCAGTCGGCACCGGGGCGACCGGGAGACCGATATCGACGCTGCTCCGGGAGCGAATGATGGACTGCGAGTCGTGTGGTCGGTACCGCCCATCCGCTGAGATCGCGCCGGTCCGCGGCCCTGCCGGGCGCCTGCTGATGGTCTGCGCCAGGTGCCGGCGGCTGGCGACTCGCCGCCGAAAGACCGCGCCGGGGGAGCAGGTCCCGCCGTCGGCCGCCATCCGCACGGTCGCCCCCACCACCTCGCGCTGACGCGCCGCGTTCCCCGGCAACGCCGTCGGCCCCAGGCCCGATCACCGTATCGCGTGCGCCCATTCCGGGCATCTGTATTGCGAAGGAGCCTCCCATCGAAGCGCGTCTTCTGCGCGTGCCCGAGGCCCTGCCTCGACCGCGTCTCCTCGCCTGCGACATCGACGGCACCATCCTCGACGCTCGCGGCACCCTCCGTCCCGCAGTTAGCGATGCCATCGCCCTCATTGCAGCCTCGGGAGTCGAGGTCGTGCTCGTCACGGGCCGCTCGCCCTGGAGTGGCGTCCCCGAGCTTGCGGTCCGGCTCGGCCTGCCAGGCCCCCACATCACGATGCAGGGCGCGCTCATCTCGGTGCCAGCGACCGGCACGATCCATCGTCTCCGGGCCCTCCCGGCGGCGCTCTATCGAGACGCCATCCGGCTTGCCGACGAGCTTGGCATCGACCCGGTCGTCGGACTGCTCGACGGGCACCGGGCCGAGCGTCTGCCCGAGGGGGTCGACTTCATCGTTCCGCCGCAGGAGGGACTCCGGTTCCGATACGTGGCCGACCTGGAGCGGCTGGTGGATGATGGCCCCGTGCGCATCTTCCTGCCCACCGGCCCGGAACGACACCGCCGTGTCCGGCTCGCCGCGCGCGAACGCCTCGCCGGTCGGGCCTCGCTGGTGTGGAGCGACCTCACAGGGATCGAGATCCTGGCGCCGGGCACCAGCAAGGGCGAGGCGGTCGCGTGGCTTGCCGCCAGGCACGGCATCGGGCTCGACGAAGTGGCGGCCGTCGGCGACGCGCCGAACGACCTCGAGATGTTGCGGGTGGCGGGGCGCTCCGCCGCGATGGGCACGGCCCCGGGCGAGGTCCGTGCGGTCGCCGACATGCTGGTCCCGACGTCGGACGAGGACGGCGCCCTCGATGCCTTCGCCTGGTTCTTCCCGGAACTCGCCGTAGGCCGGCCGGCGCCCCACGGTCCTCCGCGTTGCCGGTGACCGAGGTTGGCCTGCCGGCTTGATGGGGCGATCTCCTGATGTCCGAGGACGAGCTCGGCGACATCGTCCTGCTGCGACGCGTGCCGCGGACGGCGACCGCCCGCGCGATCACGCCGACGAGCGCCTGCGCACTGGACGCGGACGCGTTCGCGGCCGCCGTGACCGGCCACGCGACCGCATCGGCCACGGCCGAATCGCTCGTCAGCGAACGGCTGGGTGCGTCACCGGCGTGACGGTCGGCAGGAGCGGTCAGCCCCGGCGACCAGCAGACCGCGAGCGGCGTCTCTCGGTGATGTCGAGCTCGAGCAGCGCGTGTACCGCGTGCTGGCCCTGCGCCAGGTCCAGCCAGTCGTTCAGCTGTCGCTGCAGCCCTGGGAAGGGCACCAGGCGGTGCCCGCGCGGGTTCCTGCTCACGGTGCGCGTGCCGCCGACTCGCTCCGGGCGGACGTGCGCACCGCCACGAGCCGCTCCACGAGCCCCAGGCGGCTGCGTTCGAGGGTCTCGATCTCGAGCCCGGCCGGCGCCAGGTGATCGAGAGGATCGCGCAGCATGTGATCGCCGTCCTGGCGGACGGCGATCGGCTCCCACAGCCGCTCGACGAGTCGCACGACGGCATGGGGACTGCGCACATGCTCGAGGGCCAGCAGGCGGCCGCCGGGACGCAGCACGCGGGCCGCCTCGAGGATGGCCCCTCGTTCGTCGGGCACGGTGCACAACACCAGGCAGAAGACCACCGTGTCGACGCTCGCGTCCGCGGCCTCGAGCGCCATCGCATTGCCCATGCGGAGCGTGACGTCCCGGCCGAGCGCGGTGGCCCGGGCACGCGCGGCGGCGAGCATCACCGGGCTGAGATCGATGCCTGTGAGCCGGACATCCGGCGGATAGTGGGCCAGCGTCAGCCCCGTGCCGATGCCCACCTCGAGCGTGTCGCCCCGTGCCCGCGAGGCGAGCCACCGGCGAGCATCGCCGAAGAGGAACCCTCCGTCACGGGGCGTCAGCGCGTGGCCTCGGCGATCGAAGATCGCGCGCACCCGTTCCGTTTCGGCCTCGATCGGTCTCACGCCGCGCAGGGTACTGCCGGCGAGGGCAAGGGCTCAGGGCTCCGACGATGCCGGGCGCGCGGCCCGACGCCGCCACGGGCGGGTCAGTTGTCGTCGTTCGAGTCCTACCTCGTCGCCGGCTCTGCCTCATCGTCCTCGTCCGACGTCACGGCCCACGCGACGCGCCGGAGCGCCTCGGCCTCGAGCACCGCTTCGGCGTGCTCTTGCTCAGACTGTGCGCCCTGGCTCCGACGGCTCGCGTCGGCGAACGACTGCAGCGTCTTCCGCAGCGCCATGATGCGACGCTCGTCCCGATCTTCGTCCGCCAATGTCGCTTCTCCCAGCGCTGGTTGCCCCTCGGCATCGTACTGCCTCGGCGACTTGTGCCTCATCCCCGCTCCGCCTGCGAGCTCGCGTAACAGACCGCTGACGAACTTCTAACGTTCCCGCGCGCGTCAGCGCCCCTCCCGGCGCGCGAGGATGCCGGCATGGCCACTGCCTCCGATATCCTGCTGCCGTCTGCTCCGCATCCCGTCGTGCTCCGCAGCCGCGCCCGCGTCGTGGAGCGCATTCTCACCGGTGCCGCACCGGTGCCCCCACCGTGGGTCGCGCCCCCCTTCGTCGCGCGTGTCGAGCTGATCCGCTCGCAGCTCCGTCCCATCCGATCGGTCGCCATGCTCCTCGCGAGCTACGACCGCGAGGCCGGGCGCATGAGCGCCCAGGCACGCGCGATGGGTGGCCGCGATGCGGGCCTCGACACGCCGCTCGAGCTCGCGTATGCGCTGCGTCTGATCGAGCTCGAGACGGGCATGGACCAGGCGCCGTGGACGATGTCGGTGCGCCGGGCGGCCGAGTCACGCTATCGAGACCGCGCCGACCCCTAGCACGATCGCGGGCCGGCCCGGACGCGCCCGTACGTGACGCAGCCCGTCGCTGCATGGTCCTCGCTCCGCCGTCGCCTCACCCCCTGATCTGGCCCCCGGCTTGCGCCAGACGCGAACAGGCCCGCCGGCGGCGAGATTGCGGTCAGGATCCCGGTCGTGGCGAGCCGCGTCATCGCCGACCCATCCGCGGCCGCAGGCGCTTCCTAGCAGGCGAGTGCGGCGTCGACCGCCCCGGCGAGGCCGAGGGCCTGATCACCGCCGGTTGAGCGGGCCCGCCGGTGCGGCGCGCGTGACCAGGGGGTGCCGCCGATGCCCATCGTGACGATCGCCCGCGAGACGGGCGCCGGCGGCGCCGACGTCGGCCGCCTCCTGGCCGACCGTCTGGGGGCGGACCCCGTGGACGGCTCGCTGATCGAGGAGGTCGCGGGCGAGGACGAACAGCCCCGCTCCGGCAACGCGGTGATCGTCGGTCGCGGGGCCTGCTTCGTGCTGGCGGACCTGCTGGACGCGGTCCACGTGTTCCTGTGCGCCCCGCTCGAGGTGCGCGTGCGCCGGCTGGTCGCGCGCTGGGGCACCGACGAGGCCAGCGCCCGCCGCCGGCTGCTGGTCGACGACGCCCGGCGCCGCGTCTACGTCCAGGAGGTGCACGGCCGGGAGTGGCGCGACCCGCTCAACTACGACCTCGCGATCGACACCGGCCGGGTGGACTTCGAGGAGGCGGCCGAGGCGATCGCGCTGGTCGCCGCACGACGGTGATGCTCGGGCTGACCCTCGACGTCGCGGGCGCCGCCAGGGGCATTCGGCTGCTGGCCCTGCGGTCTCCGCGCGCTCGAGGCAGGGGCGCAGGCCGATCGCCTCGCTGATGCGCAGCCCGGTGACCGCGCCGCGAATCGAGCCGGTCGAGCGGGTGGCGGCGAGCGACGCCGCCCAGGCCCGGGCGGGCTCGAGGCCGACATCGGCCAGGGTCTGGGTCGCGGGATCGCCGCCCAGGAAGCGCCGGTAGCTCGCGATCGACCAGCTGCACTGCTCGAGCGTGCGGGGAGAGAGGCGTTGCGCACGGCAGTCGGCGAAGAACGCTGCGGCGACACGCTCGTGGGGACGCGGACGAGCGGCTCACGCATGGCGCACCGCACCTCGAGGGCGTGCGAACCCGTGGTCTGAGAACCGATCAGGGGACCTTTCTCCGAGTGGGGTTGCCCCGGTCTGACGGACATCCAGCATCGGCCGGAAGGGCCGGGAAAGGATGTCCATCATGGAGGCCATGGAACAGCAGCGACGCCCGCGTCGCGAGTTCAGCG
>JAJYGO010000019.1:0-7903 GCA_021785115.1 Chloroflexota bacterium
AGACATCGGCAGGAACCCGGCGATTGTCCGCTCCGCCGTACGCCGATGTCAATAGGTTCAACATCATCCACCACACACCCTCACTGCCGACGTTGACTTCTGTGCGGGTCCGATGCATCCTGTTGCCGCTGTATCACGCACGGGTGGGGCGAGGAAGCGCGGAATGGCGAGGCCCGCAGGGTCGGCGCTCGGAAGGCGTGGCGCGTGCTAGCGCGGCAGCGGCAGGCCCTGATCCTGGAGAGGATCCGCGAGCACGGCGCGGTGCGTGTGGCCGACCTCGTCCTCGAGCTCGGCGTCTCCGACATGACGATCAGGCGCGACCTGGAGATCCTCCGCGCCGGCGGGCTCCTCGAGAAGGTCCACGGCGGCGCGACAGCGGTCGCCGGCAGCGCGCTCTTCGAGCCCGGCTTCGCGGCGAAGTCGTCGATGCAGCAGGCCGAGAAGGAGGCGATCGCCGAGGCCGCGATGTCCCTGGTCGAGCCCGGGATCGCGATCGGCGTGTCGGCCGGGACGACGACCTACGCGATCGCCCGCAGACTCGCGGAGGTGCCCGGCATCACGGTCGTGACGAACTCGATCCGGGTCGCCGACGCACTCACCGACGGAGGCCGCTCGGATCAGACCGTCGTGCTCACGGGCGGGGTGCGGACGCCGTCGGATGCGCTGGTCGGACCGTTCGCGCTCCAGGTGCTCGAGAACGTGCATCTCGACATCCTGTTCATCGGCGTGCACGGCATGGACCCGCGAGCCGGCTTCACCTCGCCCAACCTCCTCGAGGCGGAGACCAACCGCGCGATGGTGGAGTCGGCACGGCTGCTCGTCGTCGTCGCCGACCACACGAAGTGGCGCACGATCGGCCTCAGTTCGTTCGCCCGCCTGTCGCAGGCCGACGTGTTGATCACGGATTCCGGCCTCCCCGCCGATGGGCGGGAGGTGCTGGGCGCGGAGGTCCGGCGGCTCGTGCTGGCGCAGCCCGCCATGCGGACTCCGGCTCCCGATCACGTCGCGACGGCCGGGGCCGACGCCGGTGGCGACGGCGCGGGGTCGACGCCTCGTTCGACATCCAGCAGGACCGCGGCGAAGCTTGTCGCGGGCGCCGGACGCTCTCGCGGAGACGGTGGGCGCGCGGGTGGCGGGGGCAATGGCGGGAGCGCGGGCTCGGCAGGCGATGCGCTCGTACCTGCGTCGACCGGCTCGGCGGAGGCTCCGGGCGTCGGCGAGCGGCAGGGCGTCGCGGCCCGCGACCGGCAGTGACCCAGGCGCGTGCCGGGCGCGTCGCGGCGCCACCCGGCTCCCGGACGGCCGTCCTCACGCATCCGCACCGCAGGTACAACCCGCTCCTCGACGAGTGGGTGCTGGTGTCGCCCGAGCGGACGCGGCGCCCCTGGCTTGGCCACAAGGAGGGTGCGCCTCCCGACACGCTTCCGGCATACGACCCCGACTGCTACCTGTGCCCCCGGAACCGGCGCGCGAACGGGGAGCGAAACCCGCAGTACACCGGCACCTTCGTGTTCACGAATGACTTCGCCGCGCTCCGACCGGACGTCCCCGTCGAGCGGGCGGGGCATGGCCTGCTGATCGCGGAGAGCGAGGCCGGGACATGCCGCGTCATCTGCTTTTCGCCGCGGCATGACCTGCGCATGGCGGGGATGACGCAGGCGGAAGTGCGCGGCGTCGTGGACGTGTGGGCCGATCAGACCGCGGAGCTCGGCGATCGGTACCGGTGGGTGCAGGTGTTCGAGAACCGCGGCGAGGCCATGGGCGCGTCGAACCCGCATCCGCACGGCCAGATCTGGGCCGGGACGGCGCTCCCCGTCGAGGGTGCGCGCGAGGATGCCGGCCAGCGCCGGTGGCGGGACGCGCACGGGACGAACCTGCTGCTCGACTACGCGGCGCAGGAGCAGGGCGGCCCGCGCGTGGTCTTCGAGGACGACGAATGGCTCGTGCTCGTCCCGTTCTGGGCGGTGTGGCCGTACGAGGTGCTCGTGCTGCCGAGGTCGCCGGTGCTCCGCCTGCCGGACCTCGACGACCAGCGGCGCGAGGCGCTCGCCGCCTCTCTGATCGCCCTGCTCGACTCCTACGACAGCCTGTTCGGCGTCCCTTTCCCGTACTCGATGGGCTGGCACCAGGCGCCGTTCGACGACGAGGACCACGCGCACTGGCAGCTGCACGCGCACTTCTATCCGCCGCTGCTCCGGTCCGCGAGCGTCCGGAAGTTCATGGTCGGCTACGAGATGCTGGCCGAGAGCCAGCGCGACCTGACGGCGGAGGACGCGGCGGCGCGCCTCAGGGCCGCCGCCCGCCACCGCTACTGACCGGGGAATCGAACCGGGCGGTCGCGTGACCGCCCGGTCTGGTGCGTCCTCCGGTCGTGCGGCGCGGGTGCGCCGGCGCGGGACAGTGCCTACGCCGCCGCGAGCTCGCGGCTCGTGAGCGACAGCCCGCTCTGGTCGTCGAACATGTGCACGCGGTCGATGGGGACGCGCAGGTCGAGCACGTCGCCCGGCCGCACCTTCGCCGACGAATTGATGAGGGCGATGATCTCGTCGTCGCCCGCCCGCAGGTGGATCTGCTCCTCGTCGCCGAGGTACTCGACGACGTCGGTGGTGGCCCGCAGGGTGGCGTCGCCCGGCTGTGCCTCGCCGAGCTCGAGGTGCTCGGGCCGGATGCCGACCGTGATCGTGCTGCCCTCGATGGTGGCCACCGCGTCGCGCAGTCGATCCGGAACGGGGAACGTCAGGTCGCCCTTGGTGAGCTGGACCCTGCCGTCGCCCCGGCTGGCCGTCATCTCGATGAAGTTCATGGCCGGGGAGCCGATGAACCCCGCCACGAACTTGTTGACGGGGTGGTCGTAGAGCTCCTGGGGCGGCCCGACCTGCTGCAGGAGGCCGGCGCTCATGACGGCGATCCGGCTGCCCATCGTCATGGCCTCGATCTGGTCGTGCGTGACGTACACGAACGTCGTCGCGAGTCGCTGGTGGAGCCGCAGGATCTGCGCCCGGGTCTGGGCGCGCAGCTTCGCGTCGAGGTTCGACAGCGGCTCGTCCATGAGGAACACGGCGGGCTCGCGGACGATCGCGCGGCCGAGGGCCACGCGCTGCCGCTGGCCGCCGGAGAGCTGCTTCGGCTTGCGGTCGAGGAGCGCGCCGAGGTCGAGGATCTTCGCGGCTTCCTGCACGCGCCGCTCGATTTCGGGCTTCGGAACCTTGCGCAGCTTGAGGCCGAAGGACAGGTTGTCGCGCACACTCATGTGCGGGTACAGCGCGTAGCTCTGGAACACCATCGCCACGTCGCGGTCCTTGGGCGCCAGGTCGTTGACCACGCGATCGCCGATCTTCAGCGTCCCTTCGGAGACCTCCTCGAGGCCGGCGATCATCCGGAGGCTCGTGGTCTTGCCGCACCCGGACGGGCCGACGAGCACGAGGAACTCCTCGTCGCGGATGTCGAGGTTGAGATCCTGGACGGCGACGACGTCGCCGCTGTACCGCTTCCACACGTGGTCGAACGTCACGGTTGCCATAGACGGGCCCTCATCGTCGCGCTGCGGACGTCGGCGTGCGCGTCATCCGGGCGATCGTACCACGCGATTCCAGTCGCTCCGGCGTTCGATTCCCGCCTCCGGATATCACGCGCGCCTCCCCATGCATCGCGTCACGCCCTCGCCGCTCGGTCGCTCGGTCGCGACCTTCGCCCCGCCCTCGCGCTCGATACACTCGACGGCAGGAGGGTCGTGGCGTGCTCGAGATGGATGTCATCGGATGGATCGTGGTCGGGCTCATCGCCGGCGCGCTGTCCGGGCTGCTCGTCCCCGGGCGCGCCGCGCGCGGGTGCCTCGCCAACATCGTGGTCGGCGTGCTGGGCGGCGTCGTCGGCGGCTGGATCGGCAGGCAGCTGGCGTTCGGCGACCCGCAGGGATTCCTCGGCGCGATCGTCGTGGCGCTCGTCGGTGCCGTCGTCGTGCGGGTGATCCTCGAGGCGCTCTCGCCGAAGGAGGCGCGACGGTGGTGATCCGGACGCGTTCGTGAGGCCCCTCCGGATCGCCGTCGGTCGCACTCCGCCACCCGAAGCCCTCCGAGCCGTCCTGGTCCGCGACGTCCGGGTCGACGGGGAGCGCTGGGCGAAGGGCCGGCGGCTGTCGACCGAGGACCTCCGTCGCATCGCACGGGCGGACGTCGTGGTCGATCTCGGCCTCCGGGGCTCCTCCGACGAGCCGCTCCCAGGGACGACGGCGTTGCCCGCCGTGGCGCTCGATCCCGACGAGGTGCACGAGGACGAGGCGGCCATCGAGCTGGCCCGGGCGGCCGCGGGCCCGGGGCTGCGGGTCCGCGCGCCGGCCGAAAGCCGCGTGGACCTCCTCGCGCGGGCGGACGGCGTGCTCCACGTCGAGGTGGTGCGCCTGCGACGGCTCGACGCGATCGACCCGCTCCAGGTCTTCACGCTGTACGACGGGCAGGTCGTCAGGGCAGGGGAGGTGGTCGGGAGCGTCAAGATCGGCCCGCACGCAGTGGCCCGCGAGGTGCTCGAGCGGGGCCTGGCTGCCGCCCGCGCGCGCAGGGGTCTCGTCCGCGTCGCCCCGTTCGTGCCGCGCCGGGTCGCCGCCGTCGTACACGAGACCATCCGGCCCCTCGTGCGCGAGCGGTTCGAGCGGAGCATCGAGAGCCGGGTGTCGTCGCTCGGGTCGACGCTCGTGGAGATCGCGTACCCGGGCGACACCCGGCAGGTCGAGTCCGAGCTGCGGCGGCTCACGGGGGGACGGAGCCGCGTCGACGTCGTGCTGACCGCCGGCGCCGCCTCGACCGATCCGACCGACCCGTTCTTCCTCGCCATCGCCAACCTCGGCGGCCGCGTCGTCCGCCACGGTGTCCCTGCGCACCCCGGCTCGATGGTGTGGCTGGCCCGGATCCGGTCGACCGACCTGCTCGGGCTGCCGAGCTGCGGCGCGTACTCGAGGGCGACCGCCGCCGACCTGCTGCTGCCGCGGCTGCTCACCGGCGAGCGCGCAAGCGCGCGGATGGCGGCGTCGCTCGGGCACGGCGGTATCCTCGTGCGCGAGATGCGGTTCCGGTTTCCGGCATACGCTCGGGAACTCGAGGCGCCGGCGGGGTAGTCCCGGGCCGGTCACGCCGGGCGGCGCCGGTACGACCCATCGGCGACTCGTGCCGGGCACGGCTGGCGATCCTCGGGCAGACTGGGGCGATGCGGAATCGGGAGGGGATCGCGTGAAGGAGCTGGTCCCGACGCTCGCAGCCTGGCGCGCCGAGGGCGTGGAGGTGGGGCGGGCCGTCGTCGTCCGAACGTTCGGGTCGTCCCCGCGTCCCGAGGGCGCGGTGCTGCTCCTCGCGTCGGACGGCCGGATCGCGGGCTCCGTGAGCGGAGGCTGTGTCGAGGGCGCCGCGGCCGACGAGATCCGGCGCGCGCGACGGACCGGGCGCTCGCGCGTCATCCGGTACGGGATCAGCGATGAGCAGGCCTGGGACGTGGGGCTGGCCTGCGGCGGGACGATCGACGTGCTGGTCGAGCCGGTCGTCCGGCCGGAAGCCGAGGAGGCGGCGCGCGTGGCCGCGGGGATTGCGGCGGCTGGCGCCGTCCCCGCCGCCGTCATCACGCCGCTCCCCGGGGGCTCGCCCGGCCCCGAGGTCGGGCCTCATCGGCCCTCCGAGGGCGAGGCGCCCGCGCCTGTGCTCGTCGCGTACGAGGACGGGCGCATCGACGGCGGGACCGGCGATGCCGACCTGGACGACGAGCTGCGTCGAGTGGGCGCGGACGCCCTCCTTGGCGGCACGTCGCGGACCGTCGAGATCTCCGGCCGCTCGTTCTTCGTCGAGGCGTTCCCCCGCCGGCCGCGCCTCGTGGTCGTGGGCGCCGTCCAGGTCGCGATCCCGCTCGTCGCGATCGCGCGGACGCTCGGCTACGAGACGGTGGTCGTCGACGGGCGGCCGGCGTTCGCGACGCGCGAGCGCTTCCCGGAGGCCGACCGGATCGTCGTCGGGTGGCCCGAGGATGCCGCCGGGGAGATCGACCTCGGGCCTGCCGATGCCGTCGCGGTCCTCTCGCATGACGTGAAGTTCGACGAGCCCGCGATCGTCACGGCGCTGGCGCGGGGATGCCGGTACGTCGGCGCCGTGGGATCGCGGAAGACCCAGGCGGACCGACGCGAACGCCTGCGTGCCGTGGGCGTGGCGGACGCCGATCTCGCGCGGCTGCGCGGGCCGGTCGGCCTGGATCTCGGCGGCCGGAACCCGGCGGAGACGGCCCTGGCGATCATGGCAGAGGTGGTCGCGTCGCGGTACGGCGGAAGCGGCCGGCCGATGGTCGAGCTCGTGGGGCACGAGCGCATGGTGCACTCGCCGGCCGAGCGTCGCGGGGCGGGAGACGCGGGCGCCGCGCCCGGAGTGGCCGCCGCGTCGCCCCGGGCGGCCGGCTGAGATGGAGCCCGGCCGCGTCGGCGCGGTCGTTCTCGCCGCCGGCTCCTCGTCGCGGTTCGGCGCGCCCAAGCCGCTGGCCCGGCTCGGCGGCCGGACGCTGCTCCAGCGCGTGCTCGACGCGCTCGCCGAGTGCCGGCTCGCGGAAACCGTCGTGGTGCTCGGGCATGCCGCGGACGAGGTCGAGGCGGGGACGGAGTGGCGCGACGAGCACCGCGTGCTCAACCCGGATCCGGATGCCGGCCTGTCGTCGTCACTGCGCGTCGGGATCGCGGCTCTCGAGGGTGACGCAGGGCGCGGGGGTCCCGCCGCCCCCGACGACGCCGGGCAGCGCCTCGACGGCGCGCTGATCGTCCTCGGCGACCAGCCCCTGCTCGGATCCGGAACCGTGGCGGCGCTCCTCGCCTCCCTCGAACCCGGAACGGGCGCCGCGGCGGTTCCCGCATACGAGTCCGGCGACCCGAACCCCGTCCTCCTGTCCCGCCTGGCATGGCCGCTCGCGCTCGAGGTCGCCGGAGACCGCGGGCTCGGACCGCTGCTCCGCTCGCACCGCGAGCTCGTCCGCGAGGTCCCGGTGCCGGGACGCAACCCCGACGTCGACACGCCGGCCGACCTGGCCGCGCTCGAGTGGGCCGAGCGCGTGCGCGCCAACCGCGAGCAGGTCGACCGGCTGCGCGAGGTGGCGGATGCCGCCGACTTCTACGGCCCGCAGACCCACCGGTTCCGGGCCGACCCCAGGCGCACCGGCGATGCGGTCGTCGACGCGCTTCGCTCGCTCGCCCGGCCCGGTGAGACGTGGCTCGACATCGGTGCCGGGGCGGGTCGGTTCGCGCTCCCGATCGCGCTGCTCGTCCGCGAGGTCATCGCGTTCGACCCGTCGCCGGCGATGCTCGGGGCGCTGCGCGAGGCGGCGCACGAGGCGGGGATCGGCAACGTGCGGACCGTCGAGGGGCGCTGGGCCGCCGACGCGTCGAAGGTGTCGGGTGACGGGGCGCCGGGTGCTGCCGTGGCCCCTGCCGACGTGGCGCTGATCGCGAACGTCGGGCACGACGTGGAGGACTTCGGCGCGTTCCTGGACGCGATGGAGGCCGCCGCGCGCCGGCTCTGCGTCGCGGTCATGTCCGAGCGCCAACCGGCGTCCGCGGCCGAGCCGTACTGGCCGCCGGTCCACGGCGAGCTGCGGGTGACCCTGCCGTCGCTCCCCGACCTGCTCGGCCTGCTCGAGGCGCGCGGGACGCCGGTCGAGGTGACGATGATCGATCAGCCGGCGCGCACCTATCCGGACGAGGACGAGCTGCTCGGGTTCCTGCGCGGGCAGCTGTGGGTCGCGCCGGGAGGACCGAAGGACCTGGCGCTGCGCGAGCTCGTGCGGCGGGATCTCGTCGAGCGGGCCAGGGTTGCGTTTGTCTTGAATACTGTCTCTTTCACGCTAAACAAATCTCGTGGATGGAGGACATGGCGAGGGCTATCGTTGCACCGGA